>MWAR01000216.1 GCA_002068715.1 bacterium ADurb.Bin374 | reverse complement strand
GACGCCGAGGAAAATATCTTAGTACATTTTTTCAATCTCTGCGCCTCTGTGCCTCGGCGGTGAAAAGGTCTTTGTGCATTCGTGGTAAAACGTCGTTCTAACTGAATCTCGGGCTGAAAGGAAGTCGTGCGTGAAACTTGCCACTCTTTGTTACGTTCGCCGGGACGGGCGGACGCTGATGCTCCACCGAAACAAACGGCCCGACGACACGCATTACGGCAAATGGAACGGCCTTGGCGGCAAGTTCGACCAGGGCGAAACCCCCGAAGACTGTGCCCGCCGCGAGATCCGCGAGGAGAGCGGGCTCGAGGTGCGCACGCTCGATCTGAAAGGCGTCATCACGTTCCCGAAATTTGCGAAAAACGAGGACTGGTATGTCTTCTTGTTCGTCGCCCAGGCCGACGGAGAAGCGATCGCCGAGTGCCCCGAAGGCGAACTCGTCTGGATCGACGACGCAAAGCTCCTTTCCCTCAACCTGTGGGAAGGCGACGAGATCTTCATCCCCTGGCTCGATCGTTCCGACTTCTTCTCCGCCCGCTTCACATACGAAAACGGCCGCTTAATCTCGCACGATGCGGCATTTTATCCGGGTGTTCCGGCCTGATGCCGTTTCTGCCGCGGAATACCGGTCGCGGGCTTGCTATCGGGGCGTCATTCTGGTAAAAATGCGCCCGTGAAGAATTTCACCGCAGGTGAGCGAAAACAGCCTTCACGGCTGGGAAGTATCGCTGTACGCGTTTCGATCGCGATCCTGCTTGGACTCACGCTTTCCGCACTGCCGGGATGCAGAAGCGGGGGCAGAAGCCTCATCGTGGCAGGCTCCACGTCGGTTCAGCCGGTGATGGAGAAGATTGCCGAAGCGTTCCGGAAGATGAAGCCGGGGCTTCGCGTCGATATCGAAGGCGGCGGCAGCAGCGCCGGTGTCATGGCGGTCAGGGCGAAGACCGCGGCGCTGGGGATGTCCTCGCGTGAACTCAGGCCGAACGAGCCGAACGAGGCGCATCTGTGGCGTCAGATGCTCGCTCTCGATGCGATTGCGATCATCGTTCACCCGGAAAATGCCGTGGCAAGCCTGTCGTTGGCCCAGGTGCGCGACCTCTTCTCGGGCAGAATCAAAACCTGGAAAGAGGTTGGCGGCCGCGACAGGCCGGTTCATATCCTGGTTCGCGAAGAGGGCTCGGGCACGCGCAGCGCGTTCGAGGAGCTCGTCATGAAGGATGGGAAGCACGAGACGCCGGTCGACGATTACGCGCTCGTGCAGGATTCATCGGGTGGGGTGCGCGAAGTGGTTTGCAACGATCGCGACGCCATTGGCTTCGCCTCGCTGGGTGCCCTCAACGCCAGCGTCCGGGCCGTCAGCGTCGACGGTGTGACTCCCACGTTCGAATCCGTACGGGCAGGAACATACCGGCTCGTGAGGCCTTTCTACCTCATAGGTCTCCAGCCGCCGGTCGGCGATGCGGCCGATTTGACGCGGTTTTCCCTGGGCAGCGAGGCAGCGGCGATCATGCAGAAGGAGGGCCTGGTTGGTGTCTTCCGGTAACGTGATGGCGGCCGACGACCTGCGCCGGCGCGAGGAGCGGATCAGGCTGGCCTTGCTCTGCATGGCCTTCTCGTCGATTCTCGTGCTCGCGATGATCATCCTGTTCGTCTTCCGCGAGGGCCTTCCGCAGATCGCGCGGGTCGGGGTACCCGAGTTTCTCGGCGGCGGCCGGTGGGCACCCACGAAGGGATTGTTCGGCATCTTCCCGATGATCGTCGGCACGGTCCAGGTGACGCTCGGGGCCCTCGTTATCGGCGTGCCGCTCTCCCTGCTGTCGGCGATCTGCCTTTCCGAGTTCGCCGCCCCGCGCGTCAGGATGGTCATGAAACCCCTGATCGAGCTGCTGTCGGCGATTCCGTCCGTCGTGTACGGCTTCATCGGCGTGACCGTCATCGTTCCACTCATCCGCGAAACGCTGGGTGGAAGCGGGTTCTCGGTGCTCTCTGCCGCGCTCATGCTGAGCGTGATGATCCTGCCGACCGTGACGAGCATCGCCTACGACGCGCTCCGGGCCGTTCCCGCTGCATTCCGGGAAGGCGCGCTCGCCCTGGGGGCCACGCCGTGGCAGACCGTCACGCGCGTCGTCGTTCCGGCGGCCCGCTCGGGCCTCGTGACGGCCGTCATCCTCGGGATGGGCCGCGCCATGGGCGAGACGATGGCCGTCATCATGGTGGCCGGAAACGCCGTCGTCGTGCCGACCTCACCCCTCCATCCATGCCGCACTCTCACGAGCAATATAGCATTGGAAATGGCATACGCGGCGGGCGGCCATCAGAAGGCTCTGTTCGCGACCGGCGTCGTGTTATTCGTCATGATATTCTGTCTGAACTCGCTTGCCACGTTCATCGTGCGGCGCCGCTGACGGAGGAGGATGCCGATGGATCAGGATGTCCGCCGCCGAAACGAGTTCGCGAACCGGGCCGGCATAGGCCTCAGTTATCTCGTGACCGGGGCCGTCGGCCTGCTCCTCGCGGCGATCGTCGGCTACCTCGTCTGGAACGGCTGGCCGAGGCTTTCCTCGGGTTTCTTCCTGCAGCAGCCCGAGGATCTCGGCCGTGCCGGCGGCATTCTGCCGGTGCTGGTTTCGACCGTCCTGCTCGGCGGGCTTTCCCTCGCGATCTCCGTCCCTCTCGGTGTCTGCACGGCCGTCTACCTGACCGAGTATACGGCGGAAGGGAAACTGACGACGGTCATCCGTTTCGGTGCCGAGTGTCTGGCGGGCATTCCGTCGATCATTTTCGGCCTGTTCGGCTTCATCCTGTTCGTCATCACGCTCGGCATGGGCTGGTCGATGCTCGCCGGCGCCCTCACGCTGGCGTGCATGGTCCTGCCGACGATCATCCGGACCGCGGAAGAGGCGATCAAGTCGGTTCCGGCGGGGCTGCGCGACGTCGGCTACTCGCTCGGGGCGACGAAGTCGCAGGTCGTCTGGCACATCGTGCTTCCCCAGGCGCGGCCAGGAATCATGACCGGCGTCATCCTGGCTCTCGGAAGGGCCCTCGGCGAGACCGCCTGCGTCATCTTCACGACCGGCATCTCCCTTGAAATGCCAACCTCTCTGCTCGATCCCGGCCGGCCGATGGCCGTTCATTTTTACATCCTCGCCCGCGAGGGCATCTCGATGGAGATGGCCTATACGACGGCCCTGGTGCTGGTAGGTCTCATCCTGCTCGTGAACGTCGGCTCGGCCTGGTTCCTGGCGAAACGGAGTTCGTCATGACGACCGACCGGTCCATCATGCTGAAGGCCGAACAGGTTTCCTATGTCTACGCACCGCCTCCTGGAAAACCGGCGGAGCCCGCGCTGACGGATAT
Source organism: bacterium ADurb.Bin374 (assembly GCA_002068715.1). The sequence continues at coordinate 5,725 of MWAR01000216.1, read as the reverse complement.
CTCCCTCGAAGTCGAGGCGGGAACGGTGCTCGCCATCATCGGCCCCGGCCGCTCGGGCAAATCGACGTTCCTCAGACTCGTGAACCGGCTTCAGGAAATGACGCACGATGGAACGATGTCGGGGAGAATCCTGGTGAACGGCTTCGACGTCTACAGCCCAGCCTGCGATCCGTTCCGCCTGCGGCGCCAGGTTGCGTTCGCTTTCGACAAGCCCCGTGCCCTCGACATGTCGATCGCCGAGAACATCACCTTCGGACCGCGCCTCGCCGGCATCAACACGAAGGGCGATCTCGAAGCCATCGTCGAGGAGACCCTGCGGGCGGCTTTCCTGTGGGACGAAGTGAAGGACCGTCTCGCGCTGAACGCGAACCGGCTCTCGGGCGGGCAGAAGCAGCGTCTCTCGATCGCTCGCTCTCTGGCCCTGAAGCCGAAACTGCTTCTTCTCGACGAGCCCTGCTCGGCACTCGACCCGATCTCGACCGCCGCAATCGAGCAGGCGCTGACGGAACTGAAATCACGCACGACCTGCGTGCTCGTGACCAACAACACCAAGCAGGCCGCCCGCGTCGCGGATGTGACCGCCTTCTTCCTCATGTCGCGGCTCGTCGAGATCGGCCCGACGGCGCGCTTGTTCCGAAGCCCGGTCGACAGGCGCACCGACGACTACCTCTCGGGGAGGTTCGGCTGATGCAGAGTGTCGTCACGGCCCGCGGGCTCGACTTCTGGTATGGAACGTTCCATGCCCTGAAAAATGTATCGTTCGATATAGAAGAGAAACGCGTGACGGCGCTCATCGGGCCGTCCGGTTGCGGCAAATCGACTCTTCTCCGGGTGTTCAACCGGATGTGCGACCAGGTTCCGGGTTCGCGTCTCGCCGGCTCGCTTCGGGTTCTCGAACGTGAACTTGCGGAACCGCATTGCGACGTGACGGGACTTCGACGCGACGTCGGGATGGTGTTCCAGCATCCGAACCCCTTTCCGATGTCTATTTTCGAAAATCTGGCGTTCGGCCTGCGCCTCGCCGGGGTCCATGACCGTGCGGCGCTGGAGAAGGCGGTCGAGGAGAGTCTGACGGCCGTCGGTCTCTGGAACGACCTGAAGGATCGCCTCGACGCGCCGGCCATCGGCCTCTCGGCCGATTTTCAGCAGCGTCTCTGTATTGCCCGCGCTGTCGTGATCCGGCCCCGTATCCTGTTGATGGACGAACCCTGTTCCTCGCTCGATCCGGTCGCGACGCAGCACATCGAGGAGCTGATCGTGCAGCTGAAGCGGGAATACACGATCATCATCGTGACGCATTCGATGCAGCAGGCGGCCCGGATCTCGGACCACACTGGCTACATGCTGCTCGGGGAATTGATCGAGTTCGACGCCACAGCGACGATCTTCCGGCAGCCCCGCGACAGACGTACCGAAGACTATATTTCCGGAAAATTCGGCTGAGCGCCCGGCGCCGGCCGTGGAGGATTTCGCGTGATCATCAAACGCCACATGGACATGGAAATGACCGAACTGCGCGGCATGCTGCACGAGATGGCGCGCCGCGTGCTCGGCATGCTCGAACACGGCCTGAAAAACGTCGGAAACGGCAGCTCAGATGTATATGATGTTATATTCGACGAAGAGGTCGAAGTGAATCGTCTGCAAATGCGGATCGATGACCTCGCCTGGAAGGTGATGGCCCTCTACCAACCCACCGCGGGCGATCTTCGGGCCCTTATCGGCGCCATCAAGGCCGCCGCCGATCTCGAGAGGGTCGGCGACGAGGTGTGCACTATGTGTCGACGGTCGATGTCGCTCGGGAAGAACCCCTGGCACGTCGATCCGCCGACCCTCGTCGAGCTGGGCGTCATGGTCCAGAGCCTGTTCAAGGATGGGCTGACGGCCCTGTTCGAGCCGACCGAGGAACTCGCCGAGTCTATTTTCACCGCCGACGACGCAATCGACGACGCGTTCCAGGCGCTATTCGAACAGATCAGGGAGCGGCTTCGGTCCGAGCCTGACCATATCGATAGCCTGCTCGATTTTCTTTCGATGGGGCGCAGTCTCGAACGCATCGCCGATCACGCGACGAACCTCGCCGAGATCGCCATCTTCATGCAGAAGGGTCAGGACGTCCGCCACCACGGCCTCGCGTTCTGAACGCGAACCCACCCGATGCGGATGTCGGGACGGGTCTCGGACCTGCCCCTGCTGGAACATGATAAATAAAATATAATATATATCGGTGAAACCATGAACAATCGGACGGCTGAGATCGTTAGCGTTGGGACGGAACTTCTGCTGGGCGAGCTCGTCGACACGAACGCCGCCTGGATAGCGGGCGAACTCCGGCGGCTTGGGTATTACGTTTACTATAAAACGACGGTCGGCGATAACCGCGTCAGGCTTGCCGAAACGATCGGCCGGGCATTCGGCCGGGCGGATCTCGTCGTGGTCAGCGGCGGACTGGGACCGACCGACGACGATCTGACGCGTGAAGCGATCGCGGATGTCTGCGGCGCGGTTCCGCACGAGCATCCGGAGCTTCTTCGACAGCTGGAGACGATGTTCGCGTCACGTGGCCGGCCGATGCCTCCGGGAAACCGAAAGCAGGCCTGGATGATTCCCGGAGGGCGATCGCTCGAGAATCCGATCGGAACGGCTCCGGGGTGGTGGATCGAACGTGACGGCCGCACGATCGTGGCGATGCCGGGGCCACCGCATGAGATGAAGCGCATGTGGAACGAGCGGGTGAAACCCGATCTTCCGAAAGGCTCGTCGATTCTCTGGGATACGACCCTGCATACGATCGGCATCGGCGAGGGAAACGTCGCCGAGATGCTTGCCGAGTTCACTACCTGCGCAAACCCGAGCGTCGCAACCTACGCGCGCCGCCACGGTGTCGATGTGCGGGTCGCCGCCGGCGCCGCCGGCATGGAGGAGGCGCGAGCCCTTGCCAGGCCAGTTCTTGCCGAAGTCGAACGCCGCATCGGAAGGTTCGTCTATGGCAGAGACGAGGATACGCTCGCGGGCGCCATCGGAAGCATGCTAGCTTCAGCCGGGAAAACCCTTTCCGTGATCGAATCCGTGACTGGCGGCCTCGTTGCCGACATGCTGACCGATACTCCAGGAGCCAGCGAGTGGCTGAAAACCGCAGTTGTCGCCTATACCAGGGCCGCAAAGGAAATGAACGGCGTTTCCGCGGAGTTGCTCGATGTCCACGGCTGCGTGGCCGAAGAAATTGCCCGCGCCATGGCCGAAGCGATACGCCAGCGGTGCGGTACCGACTGGAGCGTCGCGACGACCGGCGTGGCGGGCCCTGGGGAAGCGGAAGGGAAGCCCGTGGGGCTTGCGTTCGTTGCCGTCACCGGACCCGCCGGGACCCGGTCCATGCGTCTCGGGTGGCCCGGCGAGCGCCGCCAGGTCAAGGAACGAACCGCCAACGGCGCTCTCGGTCTGCTTCTGCGGATTCTCCGCGGCGACAGCGAACCTTGATTCACGGTGCCGGGTCGCAAGATCCCCAAAAAAACCGTATCGAAGATGCTGCCAAGCCAGCCGGCCACGCAGAGGACCGATATCTGATAAAATAGAAGAATAAATAGAACCGTGCTGTTGGGTTTTGGAGAATGAAAACCGCTCGTTTGCCCTGAACCTGTCGAAGGGGGCGAGAGTCTTTCGTGCTTCGACAGACTCAGCACGAACGGGAACGAAAAATTGACTTCTGGTATGCAGAAAAAAACATACCATCGTGAAGAGAGGGGGCGTGCATGGCGAAAACGATGAGACTGTTTTATTCGATCCCGGTGCCGGATGATGTGCGATACGAACTGCGCAAGGCGGCCGATTCCCTGGGGGGCGACTGGCGGCCGTCGACCGAGGCGCAGCTGCATATCACCCTTGCGTTCATGGGCGAGGTGCCGGAAGAAGACCTTGCCGAGGTCATCGCTGCCGGCGATCGCGTGACCCCACGCATGGCACCCTTTTCCGTCAAGCTTGGCGATGCGGGCGGGTTTCCGAACGACAGCAGTCCGCGTGTCTGGTTCATCCATGTGGAGTCTCCGGAACTGATGCAGTTGGCCGATGCGCTGAAACCGGGGGTTGCTCGATGGGCCGATCCGAAGCCGTTCAAGGCACATCTGACCATTGCCCGACCACGCTCGCACCGGGCAGTCGGCCGGCCGTTGAAAATCGACCGGAGCTGGCGCGTCGACCGGTTCGAGCTTGTCCGGAGCACGCTCGATTCCGGGGGCGCAAACCACATCGTCGTCAGAGAATTTCAGTTGTTCGGCTGAATCCCGGCGCCGGAACGGCAGGTGCAGGAAATAGCCCGCAAAGCCGCTGTATCCCCAGTACGGTTGAATTCCCGCAGGGCGTCGCGAATCGCCTGGTCGCAACGGCCACAGCCGCCTGGAACGCGTTTCGGCTCGAGCCCCTCGTCGCTGAGCCCGACGACGGTCTCTCCGAGCGGGGCAAGTGTGAGAACCGTCTCGACGACGGCCCAGAGAGACGCGGGACGGTAACGGCCGGCGAGGAACTCCTGTTCGAGAGGCGTGCCGGGTGCGATGAACGTGGGCTGGAGCGCCACGCGTGCCGGCAGTCTCAGTCGTTTCGCAAGATCGAATATATAACGACCTGTATTGACTGCGTCGGCGACGGCTGCCGCATCCTCGAGAATGCCGATGGGCTTGAGAAGCACGTTCACGAGGAGACTTGCGCCGGCCGAGGCGAGGACACCCGCCGCGCGTTCGAACTCCGGCAGGCCGAATCCTTTGTTGATGTATGTTTCACGGATCTTGTCGTTCGAACTCTCGAGCCCAATCCCAACTTCCAGAATGGTGTCCGGAAGAAGCCGGCGCGAGACGTCGATTCGCTCGGCGGTGATGAACTCCGGTCGTGATTCGACGAGAATTCGCGCGACTCGTGCCTTTCCCAGGATACCGAGAACGTGCGAGCGCACTTCGGGCGGCATCTCCGCATCGGCGAAAAACGAACCCGAGTTGTACAAATCGACCTCGCCGACACCGTTCAGCGCGCCCGGAAGGCTCAGGACCGACTCGGCCTGGGCGATCAGGTCGGCCGGCGTCCAGGCCCCGGCGCCGAAGGTCATCGAACCGAACCCGCACATCGTGCATCCGCCTTCGGGCCGCCGTGCGTAGGCGCAACCGGGCGCCCGGAAGATGAAGATCAGCCGGTTGGTCGGTTTCCCGGAAACCCGGGTCGGGACACGCTCGACCCAGGCGGGTTTTCGGGGGTCCGGGGGGCGGCTCACCGCTTGACGAGATACGATCCGATCGCCAAAGCGTCCATTTTCGAGCGCTTGAAGCAGTCGACGGCGTGTGACGGCGTGCAGACGATCGGCTCGCTGATGTTGAACGAGGTGTTCAGAATCATGCCGATCCCTGAAAGACTTTTCATTTCCTGCAGCAGCCTGGCATAGATCGGGTTCACCTCGGGTCTCACAACATGGGCGCGGGACGTCGCGACCCGCGTGATGCCGTTTTCCTGAACGACAGCGGGTATCCGTTGGATGTCGCGCGGCTCCTTCACGGGAAGGGCAAGCAGCATGTATTCCGCCGCGTCGAGATCGGTCGGCACGCGCAGGTGTCGCGCCACATCGTCGACAAGGACGCTTGGGGCGAACGGCCGGAAGCTCTCCCGTTCCTTCACTTTCGCGTTCAGCTTCGTGCGGATGTCGAAGCGGCTCGGGTCGGCGAGAATCGAGCGGTTGCCCAGCGCGCGCGGG
>MWAR01000215.1 GCA_002068715.1 bacterium ADurb.Bin374 | reverse complement strand
GCCTCTCGCCCATGGCGGGTCAATGGAAGGAATCCGGTTCCTGACGGACGGGAAGCGAGATGCATATCCCTTGGACGAATTGGTGGCCGCCACCTGGGAGGGCACTGCGAACGGGGCCCTGAAAACATTCGTCTGCCTCCCCTCCCAGTTCGACGAACACGGGAGGGGCAACACGGAGTACTCGAGATGGAAATTCCAGGTGCTCGTCTCCCCCGGAGATCTTGTCGCAAAAGGGCAGCCCCTGTACCGAGCGGAAACATCCTGGAGTTCTTGCGTCAAAACAGCCCAGAGGCCTGGAAAAGTTCTGAAGGTGATCCGGGAATGCGGTGAGGGATACTCCGACGAACCGGTTTTGCTCATCAGGGACAGCAACGCATTCGAAAGTTCGGGGCACACCCTGAAAAAAATGGTCCGCCTGACGCCTATCCCAAAAGAGATGGCCGGGAACGACAATCCGGCTGACGAGAGCGACTGCCGATCCGTCGTCAGGAAGTATATCTCCTCGTTGGAGGCGAATTACCTGAGCCGGTCAAACGTCGTGTTCGAGCATGAGGAAAGCCTTCCCAAGGGTCCCCTGGCGGATGATGAGGCAAAAAACATCTTCACGCAAGCCACGCCACCTGCAACGGCGTTGGAGTTCCTCCGGAAGCGCTTCCCAACCTTCGTTCCACCGGGGCTTTCCCCTTCCCAGACCATCGATTATGCCGTCCATGCATCTGTCATTCTCGATAAGACGCCGCCACCGGTCGGTGATCCATCCCCGGATGAACTGCTGCTCCACAATCGCTTTTTCGGCTTATGGCCGTCCGATAAGGCGCGGAATGCCATGCGATTTTCCCAACCTGACGCGATTCGTAAGATGCTCGACTGCATCGCCGATAAGACGGACTTCACCTCGCTATCGGCGTATATCAGAACGGCAACGACGTTTCAGAAAGGAACATATGTTTGGGAATGCGACTACCGAGGTCCGGCCGAAGACCGGCATGAAATCATCGGCGACAGCTTCGATTCGGATCCGGCTTCGGCTCACCCGCCCGATGCAGAATGGGTTGCCGCCGGAGGAATGAACTACCTGGTTCTCTCAAAAAGCCCAGGGACATGGTATGACAATGCCTACGATCTCGAATTCGGCGAAAAGCGGATCCGTATGCGAGACGTGGCGCTTTTTCTGGCCAAGATCGCATCCGATGGCGGTGAACTCCCACCCGATTCCGGTCCCGAAAGGGTATTGATTTCCGACGCCAAGGCACCCCTTCCCGCCGGATCGCCAATTCAGGGAAAAGGCCGGGAAAATTGAACCCGCACCACTCTCAGTGGGTCATTCAGGGCGTCCCATTTCCCTGATCATTTCTCTGGCCCTGTGCAGCCGCTGTTTGACGGCGGATTCCGATAGGCTCTCGACCCTGGCGATTTCTTCGCACGTCAGATCGGAAACGTATTTGAGAATCATCACTCTTCGATACTCTTCGGGAAGCGGAGCAAGCATCGCCTGCGCTTGGTCCTGCGCCTCCTCGGCCCCGGCGGGGGCAGGGATGTTTTCCGGCAGCTCCCGTGGCGTTATCAATCGATTGTCGCGCATTCTCTTTCCCGAAAAGTTTTTCGATAAATTTCTCGCTATCGTAAAAAGCCATGCGCCGAAAAAGCCTCGCTGCTGATATCGAGGCAAAGCCCGAAAAGCCTGAACGAACACTTCCTGCGTGAGGTCTTCCGAATCGGAGGAATGGCCGGTCATGCGAAAGAAAAACTTGTAGATCTTGTTCTCGTATCGCTGCACGAGGATTTCGAACGCCCTGGCAACTCCGTTCCGAACGTCCCCGACGATCTCATCATCGGTTCGCCCGGTGGCCGAAGAAGGCACGACCGGCTCGGGAAGGCCATTACCGCCGACCATCGAACCATTCCTTTTCCCTGAACATTCGAAACATTCCCCGAAGCCAATACTGTTTTTCCACCTACGGGAACAACGTGGCTTTCTGAAAGGTTACATTTTTTCATCAGCCCGCTCAATACGGGATGTTCTAATCGGAAAGCCGTTTAAGCCGCTTCGTCAGATCTTGCTGCTGGCGAACCATAGACTGAAAAAGCTTCACCTCCTGTGACTCATTTTTGTCACATCGCGGTGAGCCAAGTGCTGGAGCGGTTTCACGCACAGTGCCGACGGGACTTTTTTCCCTGTTCTTTTCTGCCAAAAGGCGGGCCAATCGTTGTTTTTCCTCTTCTACGAGTTTGGCGACAAGGTGTTTCAGTTTGGATCCCGCCTCGAACCGAAACGGTGAATCGGAACCGGCAACGGCCTGGTATTCCGCTTTTGCGTCCTCGAGACGGTTCATGCGTTCCCAAAGGCTCCCCAGTTCCATTCGCACAAGACCGGAATCGGAATGCCGATTCAATTCCCGTTTCAAGACTTCAGCGGCAAGCGCCCGATTTCCCATTCCCTCGAAGGATGCGGCCTCCCTCAGGATGAAACCAAGATTTTCAGGATCATTTCTCGCCAATCTGTGGAATAAGACAGCGGATTTATCGAATTTTCCGATGTTGAAGCAACTCTCCGCAAGAAAGAAAACGAAATAATCGTTCGTCTGTTCCCGCTCCTCCAGGGGAGTGAGAATGTTCACAACATCCTGGAACCGCTTCTGAAAATATCGCAATCTGGCTTCCTGAAGTGGAATACAAACGTGCGTTCCGACGACGTTCCGCAGGGCGGCGAATATTTCGTCAGCATCGTCAAGCCGCCCCATCACGACGAGGAGATCGATCAAAGCCCTATACCCCTCGACTTCGTCGGGGAATTCATGGATAACCTGTCGAAACGCGGCTTCGGCTTTGGCATTTTCCATGAAGTCGAGGTGACGATAGGCTCGCTGTAACAGTGCTGCGCGGCGAACCGCCGGATTCGTCCCGACTCCCCGTCGTTTCATGAGGATATCGGCCAGCACAACCAGCTTTTCCGCACGAGGGTTTCCTCTGAGTTTCTGAAACTCATTTTTTGCATCGTCGATCCGATTCATGGCGAGGTACAATTCGCCCTTGATGAATCGGGCAACGCCCGACGAAGGATGCTGACTCAAAATGTTCTCAAGAGAGCTTTCTGCATACCGCCAATTTTCGATGAGGCGATAGACGATGCTCAAATGCAGTTTTGCATTGCTGTCCGAGGGAGCCGTGACACAACGTTTTTTGAAATAGGCAAATGCGGAAAGAAGATTCTTTTGCCGTGATGAAATGCTCATGGCCGGATTCGATCTCAGAAAAAATTTGTAATACGCTTTGATTCCTTCCGGGTATTCTCTTCTCGCAAAGTGTTCCATCGAAGTAATGTAGTCACTTCCGAAGCCAGCGGCAAAAGCCTCCGAAAAGGCAATGATCAGAATAGAAATCATAAGGACGCACAAGCAGCATCTACTCATCGTGTCCCTCTTGCTCTTTCAAGGCACCAATGATTTCGGGAACTCACCATCCGCATGCCGACGAACCCCGGGCCAGTGGCAAACCGAATCCTCGTCCGACAAGTCTACCAGATTTCGGTCTTGGCAAGCGTGTATTGGATGATTTTACCCAGAACTCTCCGTTGGCTCGTTGGCCCCAGTCGCAAGGAGAAGATCATCGCCAACGACATCCATCCTGACGAAAAGCCAGTCATCCTTGACAAATTCAAACTCCTTAGTCTAAATACACATACTCGCAAGTTTAGTTTTATACTCACACCCTTCCGCCGAGGTGCATTCCATGCCCACGCTCCGACAGAAGCAACGTAATGAGCGCATGATCCACGCCGCGCTCGAAGAGTTTTCGCGGCAGGGGTTCCACCAAGCGAGTGTCGATGCGATCGCTCGAAAAGCAGAAGTAAGCAAGGCCACCCTCTACAGCCACTTCGGCACCAAAGAAGCGCTGTTTCTGGCCGTGTTCGACCAAGTGCTGCGCACCACCCTCCGCCCTCCCCATCTCGATCTGCAATCGCTCCCGCTCGAGGAAAACCTCCGGTGCGGTATCCGACATCTGGTCACACAGGTCGCCGATACGCCCGAAGCCCGTTTCTTCTTCCAATGCATGACCTCGGATTCGGGGCTGCTGGGTGAGGAGCTTCGCAACCAGCTCGCAAACCGGTTCATCGCGGCGAGCCTCGGGGAAATGAAAGAGCTCTCGCAAGCCCAGAAAGCCGGCTTGGTCTCCCCCCATCTCGATGTCGAGCTCGTTCACCACGCGATCATCGGCGTGGTTCTCCAGGCCTTCCGATTCTGGTGGTCACGCGAAAGCACGATCTCCACGGGAAGCCTCGCGGACCAGCTGACTGACTTTCTCCTGTTCGGCCTGCTCGGCCCGCCGTCCTCCCCTTCCAAAGCCGTCTCGAAAAAACGCCCCACGTCGAACGTCAAAAAGAACAGAGGCAAACATCCATGACACCCCACTCGCACCGCCTTCCCATGGTCTCCCCATCCAGGCTCTTCGCCCTGCTTTGCTCCGCCCTTTTGCTTGCAAACATCGGGGGAACCGCGCACGCCGGCCCCGACTGCTCGACCCCG
>MWAR01000214.1 GCA_002068715.1 bacterium ADurb.Bin374 | reverse complement strand
CTCGCGACAAATCAGGCTCTTCCAACACGGCGGAAATCGCACAGCCTGCGCACGAGCGGTCTCCAGGAGCTCCTCTCGGGCGCCGAAGGCACGACGGCCGGCTCCTTCCTGAAGCGCCGATCCACGTGGCTCGGCGCCGGCGGCATCGCCGTCGCAGCCGCCCTCACCTACGCACTTTTCCTCGGCAGGCCCGACAACACGAAGCTGCTGACGCTGCTCAAAGCCCAGCTCGAGCAGCAGATTGCCGCCGGCCAGCTCCAGGAGGCGGTCCGAACCCTTGCCGATCTCGAGTCCGAACCCGGCGGTTCCGAAGCCATCGCCCCCTTCCGAGGCAGGTTGGCCGAGCTTCTTTCCGAGAAAGCCCGGGCAAGTGCGGCGGCCGGCAATGCCTCCCCCGCCCTGGGTCTGTACGATCTCGCACGGCAGATCGATCCCGGAAACGCCACCGCGGCCGGCGGATTCGCCAGCATCAAAGCCTCAATCGAGGCCATGATCGCTGCGGAAGCGAACCGCACACGGCTCCTGAAACGGTCGCGCGAGCTGCTGCCTCTCATCCTGCCAGGATCGGGAACGGAGGAACTGGCAGGTCTTCTGGGCGGGCTTCGACAGGAGGGCATGGCAACCGAAGCATCATCGATCGAGTCCGTCTGGATAGATACGTTCCTGGCCTCGGGAGACGCCGCCTTGGCCAGCGATCCGACCAGGGCCCTGGAATTCTTCGACGAGATTCGAAAGCGATTTTCCGCAACGGAGGGCATCGACGACCGGATCACCGCCGCCCGCAAGCGGCAGGAGGAAGAACAGGCGCGCCTTCGCAAGTCCCATGAAACGGCCGAGCTGGTTGCCCGCCTCGATGAGGCATCCAGGGCGTTCACCCCTGAATCCGATCCCGCTGCGTTCGTTGCCATGTGCGACAAGCTCGCGCAGATGGGCGAAAAAGCCACCGCCGACACGTACCGCCGCGCGGCCGCCGCCAGACTGTTCGAAACCGCGGAATCCTTTTTAGCGTCAGGGAAGAAACCCGAGGCTGTCCAGGCGATGAAGCGCGCCTCAGGTATCTTCTCCGATCTTCCCGGCCTCGCTGACCGCCTCAGGCAAGCTGAAGATCTCATCACAGCCGAGCGGACGGCCGCCGAACGGGCTGCGGCGCTCGAGAAGCGCATAGCAGATATATCTACAGATATACATTCGATCCGTCCGCCGGCTCCGGTCGATGTTCTGCTTTCGCAGATCGGCGAAGTCGAAACGACGTTCGCCGCCGCTTCTGCCGCCACGGAACTTCGACGCACAATCTTCGACAGGTATCTGTCTGCTGCACGAGGCGTTCGAGACACCGACCCGGACACGGCGCTGGCCATTCTCGCGGAATGCGGGAAAACCGGAATGAGCGCCGATCTCGTCGCTTCCGAGACCTCGTCCGTCAAGCAGCTTGTCGCCGCCCGTGCCGCCGCGGATGCGGAGCGCAAGCGTGCCGCCGAACTCGAGAAACAGCTCGGAAAACTGTCGGACGAGATCACGTCGATCGAACCGCCTGCGCCCATCGATGCGCTGTTGTCACGCATCGGCGAGGTCGAAACAAAGTTCGCCGACGCCTCCGCCGCCGCGGAGCTCCGCCAGGCCGTCTTCGACAGGTATCTGAACGCCGCGAGAAGCCGGCGAGACGCCGATCCCGAGTCCGCCCTGACGATTCTCGCAGAATGCCGAAAAACCGGTCTCCAACCGGATACCGTCGCGTCCGAAGCCTCGTCCCTCTCGCAAATAGTCGCGGAACGCTCGGCACAGGCGGCAAAACAGAAGCGCGTCTCGGATTTGTCAACCGAGCTTTCGAAGCTCGTGAAGAACCCTGCGGCTAAAGGCGGCGGTGCTGTCCAGGCTCTTCTCGATGAACTGTCGAAGCTCGGCGAATCCGAAAAAGCCGCATCGTTCAGGGCGTCCGCCCTCGAATCGCTCAGAAAGCAGGCCGCCAAGGTCCGAACCGACGAGGACGCGCAGGATCTCCGACGCGTCATGAGAGGGCTCATCGAGACCGGCAGTGCCGAAGAGAAAGAAATATCTTCTGCTATAGATACTTCTCTGAAGGAATGGAGGACCAAGCGGACACTGGAGCTCGAGACGGCCCTCGGGAAGGCAAAGCCGGCCGAGAACACAAAACCGGTTGTCGACCTTCTTCGCGAACTGACCGAACTGGCCGAACCGGAACGCGTGAAAACCGCTGTCCAGGCCCTCAGAAAAAAATATCTCGAAGCCGCGTCGCGCCTGAAGCAGCCTGTCCAGGCAAAAAAACTCCTCTCCGCGGCCGAGGGCATTCCCCAACTCAAGGGGGACCCCGAACTCCGGTCGGCCATCAGGACGGCTGACGAAGCCCTCGCCGAGGAGGCCAGGCTCGCGAAGGCGGCCGAACTCGCCAGTCAGGCGACCAAACCGCCCGTCGTCGTCAAGCCGCCGCCGGTCGACGTCAGACCTCCTGTCGCGACGGCCGTGGTGCAGCCACCCGTTCAGCCCCCCACCGTCGTCACCCCGCCGGCACAACCGGCCGAGCCGGTTGTCGGCCCGGGTGGATTCAAATCCCTGACGGAAGCCATCGCTGCCGCGTCTCCAGGACAAACGATCCGCATCAAGCCGGGAACGTATAAAGGTTCCTATGTCATAGACAAGAAAGTCACGATCCTGGGCGACGGCAGCCGCGCCTCCGTCATTCTCGAATCCGGTTCCGGCCCTGTTCTCACGCTGAACGGCAATGCGACGATCTCCGGGCTCACGATCGCGTTCACCGGCTCCTCCCAGACAGACGCCGTCAAGATCACGGGCGGCTCCCCCACCGTGAAAAACTGCTCCGTCACCAGTACCGCAGCAGCTTCGGCGCCGTCGTGGTCCGCGTGCATCGCCGTCGACGGCGGCTCGCCAACGATCGTCGGGAACGTCACGAACGGCAGCAGGGGCATGGGCATCCTCGCCCGGGGTGGCCGGCCGCACATCTCGGGAAACACCTGTTCCGGATGCGCGATTTACGGCGCCTGGTTCACCGACGGGGCCGGCGGCACCTTCGAGGGAAATACGATCACCAGATCGGGGAAATCCGGCATCGGCATCAAGAGCGGTTCTTCACCCGCCATCCGGAACAATAAAATAACAAGCAATACAGAAAACGGCATTTTCGTCTATCAGGGCGGAGCCGGCACGATCCAGGGGAACACCCTTTCCGACAACGGCTGGTCCGGGGTCCAGGTCGGCATGGCGGGAAAAGCTGAACTCATCGCCGACAATCGCATCAGCGGCAACCGAAAGCACGGCATCCACGTCACGGGCAACGGCAGCACCGCCGTGGTCGGAAGCAACACCCTTTCAGGCAACGGGAAAGACGGCGAAAAAGCCGATGAAGGCGGGCAGATATCC
>MWAR01000213.1 GCA_002068715.1 bacterium ADurb.Bin374 | reverse complement strand
ACTATTTCAGACGCCGTTGAAAGCTTGCGCCGTTTCATCTCGCGTTCGACACGTTCGGCATCACCGGATACGTGCATCAGGTCGGACAAGCCGACTAGAAAGGCCGCGTGATCGACAAACCGGTTCCTGACAGTGCGGGTCAGGGTCTTCTCGATGAACTCGGCTACCATCTCGATCTGTTCCGGCGTCAGCTGGGAATGGCGGATCCGAAGAGCCTGGCGCAACTTGTCATCCCAGACTTCGTTGATCCCGCCACGTTTTCGCATCGGCGACTCCCCGGCGATCAGCTCGTATAGGGTCGTTCCGAGAAAGTAGAGATCCGACTGGATCCCGGCCGCCTCGTCCGCGCCCACGCCGACCAGTCGCAGGCGCGGCAGGGAGAAGGAAAGGACCTTGATGAGTCCAGTGTTGGTGCGGATGATGTTCGACAGTTTGATCGAGCGAACGGCAACCCGCTGGTCGCATGCATGCTGCAGAAGAACGGCGAGCTGCTGTACGGCGCGACAGGCATCGAAAAACGACAGGGGTTTCTCGGCGTGAATGCACTCGCGCAGGTCCGTTCCCTCGGTGAACTCGGTCACGGCGAAGGGGCGGCCCTCGTACAGATCGAAGTCGAGCACCGGGACGATCGACGGATGGGAGATGCCGGCAACGAGGCGCACTTCATCGCTGAACGCCTTCACCCGGTCCTGGTTTTCCGCCATTTCTCCGCGCATCAGTTTCACCGCCACGGGCATGCCCGTCTCGACCTCGAGAGCGGAGTAGACCTCGTACATGAGGCTTTCGGCAAGCGACTGACGAATTTCGTATTTTCCGTTTATGGTTTTTCCAATCATCTCTATGTCTGCCTCCACGGGTCTGCTGGCTTCACATCGGGAAAACGGCTACTGAACGGGACGGTCCTCGATCGGCACGTCGTTGATATAGATCTGAACCTTACTGCCCGGAATACGGGGCACCTCCACCCTGATCTGGTCGAGGGGTTTGTGCGTGCCGGCGTAGACCTGGCGGCGGCCCTGGGGCGACACCTGGAAGAATTTCACTTCCTTGGGCATGAAGCCGTCGGGCATGGCGAACATGACGGTTGCGTTGTCTGCGGAGGGCGCTGCCGGTTTTTCGCTTTCGGGCCGGTCCGCAGAAGCCGGCGGCAGGGCCTCGGGCGGCACTTCCGGTTCGGGTTCGTCGGCCATGATGATGCGGGGCGGCGGCGGAGCATCCGGTGCCTTGGACGGTTTCGCTGCAGCGGCGGCGGGCTTGCCGGCCGGTTTCGCGGCCGCAGGCTGCGCGGGAGCCGGTGCGAGGGAAGGAACGACGTCTGTGAGTTCGAACCGCTTGAACTCTTCCGGCGAGGACGTCTCGGGGTCAGCGCCGTTCGAGACCAGCAAGTCAACGGCCATTCCCTCGGTCACCCCTTCATACGGAACCGGTTTGGTAGCGATGACCTGAAGCTTGGGCTTGTTCGGATCGCGTCTGAAGACGATCTTGCCTTCGCGCAAGCCCCAGCTCTGAAGGCTGGTTTTCGCATCGGCAAGCGTTTTTCCGGTCAGGTTGGGAAGCGGGACCCGGTTCTGGCCGGTTCCGAGGCTGATCAGCAGGTTGACGCCTCCCTGTGTTTCGCATTCATTCGAGGGAAGAGGGGACTGGGTGATGACCCGGTCGCGCCGGATCCTGGAGCTGGCCACGAACGAGCGGCTCCCCTCCTTGAGCTGGGCGTTGAGCAGGGCGAGTTCGGCTTCGCGAGGGCTCTTGTCGATGAGATCAGGCACGGCGACCATCTTGCTCCCCATCGATATGGTCAGCAGGATTTTTTTGTTCGGCTTCACACGGGTGCCGGGATCGGGATATTGGGCGATAACATAGTCCTTGGGATAGCGGGGATCGAACTTTTCATCGCGCTTCTCGATGATGAGATCGGCGGGTTTTTCCTTGAAGACAACCAACAGGTGTTTTCCCCGAAAATCCGGCACCTCGACGGTTTCGCCCCTGTTGAAGAACTCGTTCAGCCGGTCCTTCGCGTAGAAGAACCCCGCGATGAGGAAGGCCACGAGAAGGCTCATCAGCAGGACCATTTTTACCAGAATGAGGAGGCAGGATTTTTTCTTGGCCATCTTTCACTTCTCCTGCTTTCCGGAAAGCTGCCCGCATGCGGCCAGAATCGTCGACCCGCGCGAGCGGCGCACCGTGACCGGCACACCCGCTTTCTTGAGCACTTTCCGAAACTCTTTTTCAGCGGCCTCGTCAGCCGGTCTGAACGGCGATCCGGGAAATGCGTTGAATCGAAGCAGGTTCACGTGGCACAACAGCCCTTCGCAGAACGAGACGAGGTTCAACGCGTCGTTGAGTTGATCGTTCTCCTGCTTGAGCAGAACGACCTCGAACGTCACCCGTCTGCCTGTCCGCTCGATGTATGCGGCAACCGCTTCGCGCAGTTTCGCCAGCGGGTATTTCCGGTTGAGCGGCACGAGCCGGCTGCGCGTCTCGTCGTCGGCGGCGTGCAGGGAAATCGCCAGGTTCACTTCGCCGGGCCGGTCGGCCAGCTCGAGAATGCCGTCCACGACGCCCGATGTCGAGATCGTCAGCCGCCGCGAGGCCAGCCCGAGTCCCTTGGAATCCGTCATCATGTCGATGGCATCGAACAGCGACCGTCGGTTGAGGAAAGGCTCGCCCATGCCCATGAACACGATATTCGTCGGTTTGCGCCGCATGACTCTGATGAGCATGAGCACCTGCAGCATGATCTCGTCACGGGTGAGATGGCGGCGGAAACCGCCGGCGCCGGTCCTGCAGAACACGCAACCCACGGGACAGCCGGCCTGCGTCGAGAGGCAGAACGTCAGCGAGTCGGCTTCATCGTCGGGAAGGGCGACCGCTTCGATGCGTTCGCCGTCAGACAACTCGGCCACGATCTTGACGGTCCCGTCGGGGTCGACGAGCCGCTGCGCCTCGCGGGGCAGGATTGAAGGGAAGCGCTCGGCAAGTTTGGTGCGCGTTTCCTTCGAGATGTTGGTCATCGCGTCGAACTCGAAGACCTGTTTCTGGAAGATCCATTCCCAGACCTGCCGGGCGCGGAAACCTTCCAGACCGAGCTTCTTGAGTTCGGCGGCGAATTCGTCAAACGTTAATGACAGCAAGGGCCGATCGGACATAATGAGCCTCCAGTCAGATCATCGGCAGAAGGAAGCCAAATCCTGACCCCGATCGGTGAAATTCTTTTCGGGCGAACGGGGAAGACCGGCTCAGTGATAGTTGAACTTGTCGAGCATCTCGCCCATCAGCTGGACGAGGGTCAGCAGTTCCTTGGTCGTCGCCACATACTGACGAATATAGTTCAGTTGTTCGTTCACGGCGCTCGCGACGCGCTTCGTTCCCTCGGACGTGATCTTTGTCGCGCCGGAAATGCTCTCGATGCTCTGCCTGAGCGAGTCGATATTCGCTGACTGCTCGCGGCTCGCATCGCTGATTTCGCGGATCATGCCGTTGACGTTCGTGACCGAGGACACGATGAGGGTCAGGTTGTTGCCGGCGACGTTGGCGACATTGACGCCCTCGATGACCTTGGCCGTGCCCTTGTTGATCGTCTGGACGGCCATGCCGGTCTTCTCGAGCATCCCCTTGACCTTCTTGCCGATGTCTTCGGCGGCCTCGCCGGATTCTTCGGCCAGCTTGCGCACCTCTTCGGCGACGACAGTGAACCCCTGGCCGTGCTCGCCGGCGCGGGCAGCCTCGATGGCGGCATTCAGAGCAAGGAGGTTCGTCTGGTAGGCGATGTTGGTGATCGTGTTGACGATTTCGCCGATCTGGATGCTGGCGGAGTTGAGATTCTCGATGACGTCCTCGAGGGCGAGCACCTCGTCCTTGACCGCCTCCATCGTGCCGATCGTCTCGGTGACGGCTTTTCCACCGCCGGTCGCGACGTCCGACGCCTCGCCGCTGTTCTGGGCGGCTTTCTGGGAACGATCCGCGATGGTCTGTGCCGAGGTCGAGACCTCCTGAATGCTGGCCGTCGTCGTTTCAAGAGTGTTTGCTATATAATTTGAGCTCCGGGATATCTCCTGGACATCGGTGAAGAAGACACGGACGTTCTCGTCGGAGAAGACGACCATGTTCGTGAGCGGCTCGAGCTTGGCACGGAGTTCGTTCGCGATGGCCCGCGTTTCACTGAGAACGTTGCGGGAAGTGACGAGAAACCTGTCGAACTCGGCGGCGCAGTTGAGCAGATCGATCTCTTTCGTCTCGACGTCTTCGTTCTTGAAGTGCGAAAGCCTGTCCAGGATCTCTTTCAGGGGCGAAAGCACATATGAAATGAACCCCATCAATACGGATACGGCGAGGGGAATGAAGACAATCGAGGCGATCAGGTAGGCCTGGGACCACCAGGCGAGCCGACCCAGTCCTTCGTCGAGTTTTTTCAGTTTTTCCTGGGACGAGTCGACGTATTCGATCACGTCGAGCTTCGATTCGGCCTGGCCGGGAAGAGCCCTGATCGCAAGCACGGTACTGCGCTGCTCCGTCGCCATTTTCGCCTTCCAGAGGATGACGTTCGCTCCCACGACCGGGATGAGAAGCGTGACGACGAGCAGGATCAGCAGTTTATTCTGTAATGAGATGTTCTTCATACGGCGTTTTGTGCGGCAGATATCTTACCACATCACGACCTGTGATATCGGAACGCGTTCAGAACAAGACATGAGTTTCTGCCCATGTCCGATAAAATCAAACGTGAATCACAGAGAACAATCACCCTGGACGGCTCATTCCGCCACAGCAAGGCGGACTTTTCCCTGCCTGAGGATGCGGGGCGGCCAGGAGGAAAAGTCGGCGACGGTCGAGGGCGGCGACGGCTCGAGGCGGCCTCCGTCGAGCACCCAGGCCACGCGCCCGGAAAAGACGTTGGCAATGGAAGCGGCATCGGAGAGCGGCGCTTCGCCGGAACGGTTGGCACTAGTCGTCAGCAGTCGGCCAGGGTATGCACGGAGCAACCGAAGCAGGTCGGCATGATCGGGCACGCGAATGCCGAGCGTCGGGTGTTCGAATCCCGCAAGCGGTTTTCCCGCGATGGGGAAAACTCCGGTGAGGCCGCCCGGCCAGTTTTCATCGAGGACGCGCCGGACACGCGCGTCCGGCGCGACGCCAAGCTCATCGAGTCCCGAGGAGTCAGGAAGGAAGAGGATCAGGGGTTTTTCCTCTCCCCTGCCCTTCGCCCGGTAAATGGCCCGCACCCCTTCGACACTGTCGGCATCGGCGGCCAGACCGTACAGCGTGTCCGTCGGCAGGGCCGTGAAGGCGCCGGCTTTCATCTCATCGACAAAGCGGCTCCACAGGCCGGTGTTGCCCAGCAACTCGGGTATGGTATATATATGCGTCATCCCATTCGCTCCCTGCGCCACACGATACACCGCTCGAGGCCGGCTGCATCGTCATACGCCTCGAGCAATCCGAGGCCCGGGGCCGGCAGCTCCAGAATCCGCTTCCGCTGGCCATGACCGTGCTCGACGGCGAACCAGCCCCCCGGTTTCAGCACGCGCGCCGCATCGGCCAGCAGCCTGCGAAACGGCTCGAGTCCCCCGGCGCCGCCATCGAGAGCCAGACGGGGCTCCCAGTCGCGGACGTCCGGCATCAGCCCTGGCATATCGTCCTGGTCGATGTAGGGCGGGTTCGACACCAGCAGGTCGAGAGAATCCGCCTTCAGGGCATCTGAAAGATCGCCCCGGAAACGTCCGACGCGCTCCCGCACATCAATATAGTTCATGATATTTTTTCCAGCCCAGTGAAGCGCATCGGGCGAGAGATCGACCAGCCAGCCGCAAGCGTCGTGGAACCATGCGGCGAGGGTAAGGCCGATGATGCCCGTTCCGGTACCGATGTCCGCGAACATCCAGCGCCGCCCCGCGGGAAGAGAGGAGCGGATGAGGGAG
>MWAR01000212.1 GCA_002068715.1 bacterium ADurb.Bin374 | reverse complement strand
CCAGCTTTGCACGTAGTCGATATGGTCTTGCAGGTTCTGGCCGACACCGGGCAGGTCGTGGGTGATGGCAATGCCATGGCGCAGAAAGCCTAAGCCGCAGGCTTCCCAGCGGTCGGAGCAGGCTGCAGCCGCACCTGCCCAAGCAGCAACACCGCCAGTGCCAGCAGGTAATGCAGGGCCTGCGTCCTGTTGAACATTCCCAACAGCTGGACATCCGGCGCGGCCAGTGCTGCCACGACAAAACTCGCCACCAGGGCGACACTGCCCAGCAAGCCGAGGGCGAAGCGCTGCTGCACCATGGTCCAGGCCAGCACCAACGCGCTCAGTCCCGGTACCACCTGCGCCCACCAGGCAGCCCCAACCTGGCTGGCCGCAATGCCCAGCCGCGACGAAGCCATCCGCCAGCTCGCCTACCGCCTCTACACCCTCTGCGAACGCGCCGGCCGCGCCGAAGACGCCCGCTTCTACAACGAGCTCATCACCGCCTGGCCCGGCATCGAATCCGCCGCCTCCGCCGCCGGCCGCACCGGCACCCAGCAGAAGCTGGACCTCTGAAAAGTGAGCTGAATCATGATCGATGCGTTGACCGCCGAAAACTTCACCGTTTTCAAGAAGAACGCCTTTTCATTTTCACGGGGCCTGAATGTGCTCATCGGAGAGAACAGCACAGGAAAAAGCCTCCTGCTGAAGCTGAACTACTGCTTTCTGCGGGCTCTGTTCGAGTGCCGTCGCGTTTCCGGGGAGGCCCGCTCCAAGAGTATGGTTCTCGAATTCGAAAAGCGACTTACGGACGTTTTCAAGCCAGAATCTCTCGGAAGCCTGATCCATCGCGGCAAGGCGACGAAATCGAACCTGGTGTTCTCGGCCAACGGCGGAACATGTTCCATGGACCTCGGTCCGAACTATATCGACTGCCATGGAAGCGAAATTGCCGACGAAGCGTCCGCACCGGTGTTCATCCCACCGAAAGAGATCCTGTCGTTTTTCCAGGGATTCACGAGCTTGTATGACCTTCGCGAGATCAGCATCGACGGCACCTACAACGATCTCTGCCTGAGCGTCAATCTGCCGGAACTCCGTGAGAAGCACCGGGAAAAACTGCTGATGCTGATCCAGGAGCTCGAAGAGGCCATCGGCGGCCGGATCATCATCGAGGAGGGGCGAGTCTATTTCCTTCCAAAGCGGGGAAAGAAGCTTGAGGTCAATCTCCTCGCCGAGGGATACCGGAAACTCGGAATGATCGCTCTGTTGATCAGATCGGGCGGCATTGCGGCCGGAAAAACCCTGTTTTGGGACGAACCCGAAGCCAATCTCAACCCTCGCCTGATCTCTCTTCTTGCGAAGGCCCTGATCGTTCTTGCCAGAAACGGGGTTCAACTGTTCCTGGCCACCCACAGCCTGTTCCTCACCCGTGAGTTGGTCATCCAGGAGAGCGCCTGGAAGAACGGCGGAGCCGCTCCCCGCTACTTCGCACTCGCCCGGAAAGGGGACGGGGTCGTCGTATCGCAGGGTGACTCGATCGACGACATCGAGCCGCTGGCACTCCTCGATGCGGATCTGGAACAGTCCGGACGTTATCTCGACCTGATCGGAGGCTGAGATGATCACGATACGGGAGGGTGGACTGACGTTCGATTTTCCTGACACCTGGACCGCCAGTTCGTTCGATAGATGGTCGTATTATATAAATCAGTTTTCCAAAACGGGCGGGCAAGGGAGGCAGGGTGTCAAGGCGGTCGATATCCTCGCGCTCGATCCCGACAGGACGGCCTGGTTCATCGAAGTGAAGGATTACCGGCGCCATCGACGAACAAAACCGATTGACTTGGCCGACGAGGTATCGAAAAAGGTATTCGACACCCTTGCGGCTTTGTTGCCTGCAGGCATTTGGGCGGCCGAGGAGGAAGAGAAACGGACGGCTCGTGACATGCTCAAGGCCCGCGGGCTTCGGGTCGTCCTTCATCTCGAACAGCCCAGGCACCCGTCGAAACTGTTCCCTCGATCGTTCGATCCGAGCGTCGTTCTCATGAAGCTCCGGCATCATCTGAAGGCGATAGATCCGCATCCGATTGTCATGGACACGGATCGGCAAGGTCCCGTGAAATGGAGGGTCTCATAAAACGTATGACTAGCCTCAAACCGTGGCGTGAAACAGCCGTTCCGCATGAAGACGTCCTGAAAGGCACCTTCCAGCAGGCCGAGTTCGCGGCCGACATCTCGCGGGTGCATGACGGCACCGCTGTTCCCGAATATGGCGATCCAGTCCAGTTTTTCTCGCGCACGTTCATCACCGAAGGCATGCGGCTGTTGCTCGACTCGGTCATCAAACGCGTCACGAGCCGGGGCGGCGACCCCGTCATCCAGCTCCAGACGGCGTTCGGCGGCGGCAAGACGCATACATTGCTTGCCGTATACCATCTCGCAAAAGGCCAGGTTTCGGCCGATGCCCTCGACGGGATTCCCTCCCTGCTCACGACGGCCGGGGTGGATGCCCTGCCGAAAACCCATGTTGCCGTTCTTGACGGCGTGAAGCTGTCTCCCAGCCAGCCGCAGCAGCACGGCAAACACCTGGCCCGCACTCTCTGGGGCGAACTGGCCTGGCAGCTCGGCGGTGAAGCGGCCTACGAGATGGTCAAAAACGCGGACGTTTCAGGCACATCCCCGGGCAAGGAGCTCCTGGCCCGGCTGATCGCGGAGCACGCGCCCTGCGTCATCCTCGTCGACGAGCTGGTCGCCTACGTGCGTCAGCTCGGCGATACGCCCGGCCTCGCGGGCGGCACCTACGACGCGAACCTCTCGTTCATCCAGGCGCTGACCGAGGCGATGAAAGCCGTGCCGAACGCGGTTCTACTCGCATCCCTCCCCGAGTCCGACCGCGAGGCCGGAAGCCAGCGCGGCGCCGGGGCGCTTCGGGCGCTCGAACATTATTTCGGCCGTGTTCAGGCCCTCTGGAAGCCTGTGGCGACCGAAGAGGCGTTTGAGATCGTCCGGCGCCGCCTGTTTTCCCGCATCGAGGACAGATCCGCCGCCGATGACGTCTGCCGGGCCTTCGCCGAGATGTATATTGCGAACAACTCGGATTTTCCCCACGAGACCCAGGAGAGCCGGTATGTCGACCGCATCAGGTCAGCCTACCCAATCCACCCAGAAGTATTCGATCGACTATACGAAGACTGGTCGAGCCTCGACAACTTCCAGCGCACCCGCGGCGTGCTGAAGCTGATGGCAAAGGTGA
>MWAR01000211.1 GCA_002068715.1 bacterium ADurb.Bin374 | reverse complement strand
CATCTTCCTCGAGGACGGCCCGCCCAACTCGGGAACCCCGCCTGTCCGTCATATCGAGGACATCGGGCGCCTCACCCCACCGAATATTGCACAAAATAGAAAGCTGCAGCATGTATTGACCGCCATTGCACGCATCAGGGAAAAATCCGGGAACGACGCGCCGATCCTCGGCGTCGTCATGTCGCCGTTCTCCCTGCCGATCATGCAGCTGGGTTTCAATATATATATTGAATTATTGTTCGAGCATCCGGACCTCTTCGATCGGCTCATAGCCGTGAATCAGGAGTTCTGCGTGAACTGGGCGAACGCCCAGCTGGAGGCCGGCGCCACGGCGATCTGCTATTTCGACCCGGTCTCCTCGCCGACGATCGTCCCCCGTGAGAAATACCTTAAGACCGGTTTCCAGATCGCGAAAAACATGCTCGGAAGCATCCATGGCGCGTGCGCCATCCACCTCGCATCGGGGCGGACGGTTCCCATCATCGACGACATCGTTCGGTCCGGGGCCAAAGTGCTCGGCGTGAGCTGCGACGACGATCTCAGATCCGTGAAGCGGGCCTGCGAGGGCCGCATCACCATCCTCGGAAATCTGAACGGAATCGAAATGCGCCGCTGGAAACCGACGGAAACGGAAGCGAAAGTGAAAGAGGCCATCTCGATTGCCGGCCCGGGCGGAGGCTTCATCCTCGCCGACAATCACGGCGAAATCCCATGGCAGGTTCCTGATGATGTGCTGATGACCATTTCCGAGGCCGTACACCGATTCGGCCGATATCCGTTGGCCGGCACCCTATGACGGACAAGATCGGCATTGCGGTCTGCAGTCATTTTTTCCATGAGCTGGAGGAGGCGATCCGCATCGCGGCCTGGGATCGCGTCGTTCCGCTGCGATTTCCCGCCCTTTGCGGAAAGCCCCCGCTGACGTTGGAAAAGCTGAAGACAGTATCGGGTCCTCGGTTCGACGCCTGTTCGTTCGTCCATATCCTTGGCGGAAACTGCTGCAGAAACATACGAACCGATCCGACCACCGCCACATCCGTTCAGGTTCACGTGTTCAACCCCTGTTTTTCGATGTTTGCCGGAGAAACCCAGATTCAGTCTCTTTGCGGCGAGGGGGCGTATCTGCTTACCCCCGGCTGGCTCGCCGTCTGGCGGAACCAACTCCGCTTCGATGGATTCGACCGCGAGTCGGCCCGTCAGTTTTACGGTGAATGCCTGAAATCCGCCGTTTTTCTGGAAACCATCGACAGTCCTCAGAACGAGGTCCTCGCGAGAGAATTCGGCGAGTATGTGAATCTCCCGTTCCGCACCCTGAAGATCGGCCTCGAGTATTTCCGTCTGCTCCTTCGGTGCATCATCGGCGAACGGGAATTGTCGAAGGCATACAGGATCTCCGAAGCATCCCTCACGGATGCGCGCAGCCGAATCGCGGAGTATTCCATGATGTCCGACATCCTCTCGCGACTGGCCAGATGCCATAACGAAGCCGATGCGGTCGGTTCCACCCTCGAACTGATCCAGACATTGTTCGCGCCTGGCCGGGTCAACTATTTGAAATGGGTAGGCGGCACTCCCGCGTCTGACGTGACGAGCTTCCCGCCCCTCGACGAAAGCGGCCGCACCGCTGCGCGGGCACGGCTGGCAGGCTATACGGCGGAGTATGGAAAAACCGAAGACGGGGAAGGATTTTTCCTGAGAATCTCGTGTCGCGGCGAAAACATGGTAACCATCGAGATGCAGGGGGTCGCCTTCCCTGACAATATCGATAGATATATGAACGCCGGTTTGTCGTTCGCCCCGGCCGTCGGGCTTGCGCTGGCCAACATCCGAGCCTATACGGAACTCGAAAACCAGCTGATGGAAAACAGGTCCCTCCTCACGACGCTCCAGAACGATATCGACGCCGCGGGAAAAATACAGCGAGCGCTTCTGCCCTCTCCCGACGAGAGATTCCCGCCTCTGGAAGTCAGTTGGCATTTCAGCCCGTGCAGCACCGTCGGAGGGGATCTGCTGAACATCGTCCGGCTCGACAAAAATCACGTGGCGTTCTATATTTTCGACGTAGCGGGCCACGGCGTTCAGGCGGCCCTCAATGCCGTTTCTCTCCACGAGATGATTTCATCGTTTTTACGGGGAGGAACCTGCGATAGAACCCAGACTCCCGAATCATACCGGCCGAAACGCGTCGCCGAACTGCTGCACGAGCAGTTTCTCGCACGGAAACTCAGATATTCCACTCTGACATACGCCGTCATCGATTGCAGCACGGGCATCGTGAAATACGTCAGGGCCGGGCACACGCCCCTCCTCCTGAAGGAGGCCGGGGGAACGCTTCGTATTCTGACGGACGGGGATTCGCCGATCGGCATGTTTCCAGACGGCGAGTTCGAGGAAAAGGAGCTTCTCCTCGAACCCGGCACTCGCCTGGCTCTCTATTCCGACGGCATAACGGAAGCGATGCGCTTTCCCTCGCTGGAAGTCTACGGTGAGGAACGGCTGTACGCCATGATGTACGCCACCGAGAAACTGGGCATAGACGAGTGCGTCTCCGAGATCATCCGGGACCTGAACCTCTGGCTCGGTGAAACCAAGCCGAGAGACGACATCAGCCTTCTCGTCATCGACATGGGAAAGGCCGGTTCCGCGATCTGAGTCGAGTTTGCCGCGAAGCGTCGTATCGTGGTAGAATACTGGCTCCCTGAGCGTTTTCCCTTGGAGGCAAGAATGAGTCACAAAGCTTTGACCGTCGGGTTCGATATCGGTTCGGTCAGCATCAACACCGTCATCTGCGCACAAAACGGCGACCTGCTCGCCGAGCTGCCCTACCAGCGCCATTTCGGCCGCACGCTCGAGCTGTGCGCCCGTACGCTGGCCCAGGTCGAAAAAGAGTACGGCCCCGAGAGCGTCTCGCGGGTCGTGTTCACCGGAACCCACGGCGAAGCCATCGCCAGGGCCATCGACACGTATTTCGAGATCGAGACGACCGCGCAGACGCGCGGCCTGCACAGGCTGATGCCCGAGGCCCGGTCCGTGGTCTCGATCGGCGGCCACGACTCGGCCCTCCTGCTCGTCTCGGCCGCAAAAGACGGGTTCCTGCTCGAGGACTTCAAGCTGAACGAGGCCTGTGCCGCCGGCACCGGCAGCTTCATCGACCAGCAGGCCGAACGTATTTTCTCCGATCACCAGGAGTTCGAGAAGATCGAAGACCCGCAGAAGCGCATCGAGGCGATTCTCCAGAAGTTCATCGCCGAAGGCCGCGCCTCCGACCACCCCGCCAACGTCGCCTGCCGCTGCACGGTGTTCACGAAGTCCGACATGATCCACCTGCAGAACAAGGGTATCCCGGTGAAACACATCATCGCCGGCCTTCACGAGGGCGTCGCGAAGAACTTCAAATCGACCCTCATCAACAACCGCACCCTCGTCGAACCCGTCGCGTTCATCGGCGGCTACGCCACGAACGACCTCGCGCGCACGGCGTTTTCCAAGATCCTCGGCGTGAACGTCGTCGTCCCGCAGCACCACACCGGCGTCGGCGCCCTCGGCGTCGCCCTCTCGGCCATCGCTTCGGGAAACGGTCGCGCGGTGCGCAGTGCCGAGATCGCTAATCTCAAGAGCGACGCGGCGTTCAAGGCCCCGACCGTCTCTCCGCTCTGCCAGAAGCTCGCCCCGTTCACCCCCTGCGGTGAATCGGCCGGGCTGCCGGCGGGCAAGAATACAATAGACGTCTATATGGGTTTCGACATCGGCTCGACGACGACGAAACTCGTGCTCATGGGCCTCGACCAGCGCATCATCTACAAACGGTACATCCCGACCGAGGGTCAGCCCGTCACCGCTATCAAGAAGTGCCTGACGCACATGAAGCAGCAGATCGACGTGTCGCGCGTGAACGTGCTCGGCGTCGGCACCACCGGCTCGGGCCGCGAGGTCGCGAATCTGTTCGTCGGCGCCGACGACGTCGTGAACGAGGTCACCGCCCACGCGCGCGGCACGACCCAGTTCCGGCCCGATGTCGACACGATCTTCGAGCTGGGCGGCCAGGATGCGAAATATACATCGCTCAACCAGGCCTTCGTCGTCGACTTCCGCATGAACAAGGTCTGCGCGGCCGGCACCGGTAGTTTCCTCGAGGAAACCGCCAACAAACTCGGCATCGACATCGCCGGCGAATACGAGAGCCTTGCGCTCGCCGCGAAGACGCCGTTCAAACTGACCGAGCGCTGCACGGTGTACATGGAATCCGACCTGATGT
>MWAR01000210.1 GCA_002068715.1 bacterium ADurb.Bin374 | reverse complement strand
TCCCGGCCGCGGCGATCACGACGAGGATGAACGGCAGCCAGATTTTCGCATCGGTGATGACCGGCATCGTCCCATCGAGAAAGCCGCAAGTCCAGACGCCGTTGAGCAGATGGAACAGGGCACGATCGGCCGCGAGAATCGTCTCCATCGGCACCTCTTACTCGCCCATATATTCTTCGCTCATCATCGTTTCGAGGTTGTCGAACCGGGCGAAGTGCGGGAAAAAGGCCATTTCGCAGGTGCCAACCGGGCCGTTGCGCTGTTTGGCGATGATGACCTCGGCCTTGTTTCTGCTCTCTTCCTTCTTCTGGTTATAATATTGATCGCGATACAAAAAGATGACGACATCGGCGTCCTGTTCGATGGCGCCGGATTCACGAAGATCCGACAGCATCGGTCGTTTGTCGGTACGCGATTCGACGGCGCGCGACAGCTGGGACAGGCAGATGACGGGCACGCTCAGCTCGCGGGCGATTCCCTTGAGGCCGCGGGAGATGGCCGAGATTTCCTGCACGCGGTTGTCCTGGCTGCTGCCGCCGCTCTGCAGGCTCATCATCTGCAGATAGTCGATCACGATGAGGCCGATGTTCTCCTGGGCCTTGGCGCGGCGGGCCTTGCTGCGCACCTCCATGAGAGTCGCGTTCGGCGAGTCGTCGATGAAGATGGGCGTTTCCTCCAGCACGCCGGCCGTCATGGTCAGCTTCGCCCAGTCTTCGTCGGCCAGGAAGCCGTTGCGGATCTTCTGGCCGTCGATGCGGGCCTCGGACACGATGAGACGCTGCATGAGCTGCTTGCACGACATTTCGAGCGAGAAGATCAGGACCGGCACGCTGTTGACGGAGGCCACGTGTTGGGCGATGTTCAGACAGAACGCGGTTTTTCCCATCGAGGGGCGAGCCGCGACGATGATCAGATCCGACGGCTGGAAGCCGGAGGTCATCTCGTCGAGCTTCGTGAACCCCGTCGCCACGCCGGTGACGGACTGTTTGTGCTCGTACAGGCGCTCGAGCTGGTTGAAGGTGTCGGCGACCAGGTCGCGGATGCGCACATAGGACTGCGTCTTGCCCATCTGGGTAAGCTGGAGAACCTTCTGCTGCGCTTCGTCTAGAACGGTCTGGGCAACAACCTGCGGCTCGAAGGCGGTGCGGGCGATCTCCCCGCTGACGCCGATCAGCTGCCGAAGCAGGGATTTTTCCTTGACGATCTTCGCGTAATGCTCGGCGTTTGCCGCCGTGGGAACCACGTTCAGCAGCTGGGCCAGGTAGCTCGCCCCGCCGATGTCCTGCAGCTGGTTCTGGGTGCGCAGTTCTTCCTGCAGCGTGACCATGTCGCAGGGTTTGTTTGCCTGGTACAGGTTCACCAACGCCTGGAAAATGGCACGATGGGAGGTCTGGTAAAAGTCATCGGCGACGATGAACTCGACGGCCTTCACGACCGCGTCGACGTCCATCATCATCGAGCCGAGCAGGGCCTGCTCCGCCTCGAGATTCTGCGGAGGAATTTTCTGGAACGCATCGCTCATCGTCTCACCTCGAACCCGGCGCCGTCGCGCAACCCTCCCGGATCACGCCGATTGGTATTTCAGGAAAACGACCTCATCACGAAGCTCACGAAGGACACGGAGGTTTCACAGAGAAAAATGAATTCTCTGTGCGACCTCTGTGTTCTTCGTGTTCTCCGTGATGAGCGTTCTTTCTGGCCTGCCCGGATCAGGCGGTGACTTCGGCGGCTTCCTCGGGAAGGACGACGAGCTTCACGACGGCCTTCACGTCGGTGTAGAGTTTCACGGAGACTTCGTGCTCGCCGAGTTCCTTGATGTGATCGACAACGACGCTGCGCTTGTCGAGCTGCATGTCGATCTTCTTGCCGATCAGTTCGGCGATCTCGGTGTTGGTGACAGAGCCGAACAGGCGGCCCTTTTCACCGGACTTGCGGGTGATCTTGATGGTGAGACCGTCGATCTTCTTGGCGACCGCCTGGGCCTCTTCCTTCTCCTTCACTTCCTGGCGCTTCCAGGAGTGCTTGAGCATCTCAAGGTTTTTCATGGTGCCCGGGGTGACCGGCACAGCCAGGTTGCGGGGGAAAAGGAAGTTGCGGGCATACCCTTCGGCGACGCGCTTGGTCTCGCCGCGCTTGCCGACGCTTCCGACGTTCTGGATCAACAGGACTTGCATGGTAATTCCTCCTCAGAATTGATCGAAGAATGACGACTCTCCGTCGTCGTTGTTCACGTTTTTGGGTGGTGAGGCCCTGAAATCGAGCCACACATCGGCGATGCCGGCCCAGACGAGCAGCTGGGTCATCAGCAGGGCCAGGATCGACAGACCGAACCGGTTCGGCGTGCTGATCTCGTGTTTCTCGAAGAAGTAGAACAACAGAGACATCCCGATGATGAAATACAGGATTTTGCTGATGGCGATGCAGTTCGCGCCGATCACCCGTATGACATGCCGGATTTCGATCTGGACGATCCCGTCGGCGCCGCTGTAGAGCAGCCAGCCGGCGAGGAACACCCAGATCAGTTTCCAGTCGAACCGCCAACTCGAGAAGGCGGGAAACGGCTGCACGACCAGACCGTGTTTCGAAGCCGTCATCGACATGCCCAGATACATGACCGTCAGGGAAAACAGGTGCCAGCCAAAGAAGAAGGTCACAGGAACGAGCAGGGCGACGAACTCCATCCAGTCGCGGAACTGGCGCACCACCACTTCCGTCGCTTCGGCGGCATCGGCCGCTTCGGACGAGCCGATGGCGGCGGTTTCGGAACC
>MWAR01000209.1 GCA_002068715.1 bacterium ADurb.Bin374 | reverse complement strand
CTGCACGTCGAGTCGGTCCGCCTCGCCGCCGCCACCGGCCTCGTCGGCAACGGCGACCAGATCGTTCTCGTCGCCGGGGTCCCCGTCGGAAAAGCCGGGGCAACGAACATGATCAAGGTCGAGACGGTGGGCATCTCGGACGATCGTCGCGTCACCCGCGGCACGTCCGCGCACGCCTCCTCGCTTCCCGGCGATCTCCCGCATGTCGCGCCAACGGTCACCTTCACCGACACCGAATCGAGCCTGCCCTCTCTTCTCTCGGGACACGGCTCGGTCGCCGGCGAACACCCTCACCAGGCAAACCACCTCCTGTCCGCCGGAACCGGTTCGGCCGGCCTTCCGATTTCCGGCCGTCCCGGTCTTCGCAGGCTCGATGGCGACCTCGTGCTCGACGCGATGTGGAAGGAAACCTGGCCGATGATGTCGCCCCAGCATTGGTGAATTCGACACCTCCGAACGGGGTCCGCACTCGAACGACGGCAGTTCTCCGAATCGCCGGTTTTCCGAGGCCGGACCCCGTTTTCACGTCTACCCGTGCGGGTTCTGTGGTATGATGCCGCCACATGTCAGAGTCCGGATCGAGGCACGCAATCACGCCCCGGGGCTACTCCCCGGCGGTGTTGTTCGCGTTCTGGGTGTCCATTTTTTTCCTACCCGGTGTTCTCATCATCGGTCTCATCCAGACAGTCGTTTTCGACCATGAGCAGGAACTCCGGCACGCCGCTCGCGGCCGGCTCATCCAGCAGATCAGATTGTTTGCACGGGAACTCGATCCGACATTCTATATCGAATCGATTACATCCAACATCCTAGCGAAGATTGGGAAGCCCTCCCGGCAAGGTTCCAAACCGGATTTTCAACGTCGCGGAGAGATGTTCCGGGCGGCCTGGCGTGCCAAAACCGGCTCACTTCCCTTCATGACCGTATTTGGCGGCCAGGATCTCGCATCCATCTCCGTGACTCTTTCGGATGACCGTATTCGCCCGCCCCCGTTACGCATCGTTTCGGCATGGTTCCACGGCCTGGCTGGCATGGATGGCCGGAAACGTCTTCTCGGAGCCAGGCTTCCCTTGGCAAGTGGTGTCCCCTTCAAAACAGCATCGAAGCTGATGAACGAATTTTTCGGCATCAGAAGCGATATCCTCCCCACCCAGGGGAGGGCAACCGCATTTTTTTCCACAAAAAATTTCGGGGAAACGATATATGTTCTCCTCCTCCTCGGCATCGAGACGCCTCTTTCCGATGCGCCAGCAGAGAACGGTTGCATCCTCATCTTCCGCGAAAGCGACATCACGAAGCGAGGGATCCTGCGCCATGCGGCTTCCCTGAGCCCTGAAAAAGGCATCGCCAGGAAAACCGTTTCCCGGCCGAGAAGGATGGCAAGCCTCACGGCTTCCTGGAAACCCGCCGGCAAAGGTCTCGCCATCGAATGCGCAGCGCCCCTGAGCCTGTATGATGCGTATGGCCGCCCCGATCCGGTGAAAATGCGTTTTCTGAGGGTCGAGATGAAGGCCGACAAGCTCATATCACCCCTCAGAGTGCACGAGAGAACCGCGAGAGCCCTCGTCATCCTTATCTGGACATGCGGCGCCCTCTTCCTCCTCCGCCTTGTATTCACCGGTACCATCGGCCTCATGCCGCTGCGCACCAAGTTGGTCATCCTGCTGTCGATCGCCGTCGGACTGCCTCTCATGCTGTTTTTGGTGACGGCGACCGCCTATGGCCGCTTCTCCGATATCCTCACCCGCCAGGAACGGATGACCAGGATCAGGCAGAAGCTCGCACAGATCGAATCGAGCGTCCACTCGTTCGGAATCAGCGCGCAACGCCGCGTCATCGAGATCAGGAATCGTCTCTCCGCCGTTCTCGGAGACGACGAACAATCGATTCGCGAGCAGATCGCGAAACTGAGCGGCCTTCACATGTACGATGCAGCCTACTTCGTCGACACCCGCGGCCGAACCATGTATATCCCCCTTTCCGATTTCGAGCGCCAGTCCAGCGTGCTTTTGACGCAGAAGAAGATGCAGTTTTTCCATCCGTCCCTGGTCGGCATTCTTGAAACCCGCGGGAATATGAGCGCTTCGATCACCGAACGGCTTTCCGCGAGGATCAATCCCCTGTATGGCGGATTCGCCGTTCTGAAGGGGCTTTCTTCGACGAATACTAACGACATCATCGTTCAGGAAGGCCGGATCTTCGACATCGAGGTGCCGCTCATCGGAACATTGCATTTCCAGCTTTTCTTCCCGTTCAGGCAGGCACCCGACGGCAGCGTCTGCGAAGATGCTGCCTTGCTGCTGATAGGCCGCCCCGAACTCGTCCCCTCCGCAACCTTCGATTCACTCTTCAGAACCTCTTCCTCGTATTACCGGGAAATGGACGGAGATTACGAGACGCGCATCGCCCTCTTCCGGATCGATCCGGAGTCGACGGGCCGCCTTGTCGATACGGTCTCCTGACCTTCGACGGCCTTCTCCGACGCGGATGTCACGAGCCTGGCCCGAAGAGCCCTCGAGAACAGCTGGTCGGGCGTGATCTCGAAATCCGACGAGACGATCGAGGCGGCCCGCATCTTCTCGAAATACCCGTTCGTCGCCGTCGGAATCGCGACCTCCCGAGGCAGGCTCCGGCATGGCGGTCTGCATCTCGCCTTTTGGGTTCTTGCCGCCTACACTCTCGCTCTGCTGGCTCTCGCCGGACATTTCCTCGGCAGACTTTTTGCCGCCCCCCTCGACGGGATGATCGCGGCGGTTCATCGCCTCCGGCACGGCGAGTTCGGGCTTGCCGTCGAGATCAGATCGGCCGACGAGTTCGAGGTCATTGGGAATGAAATATCTCGCATGAGCCGCGGCGTGCGTGAACGCAACCGTCTCCGGCGCTTCGTTTCCGGCCTCGCGGCCGAAGCCGCCGCGACCGGTCGGGAAGCGGGAACCCGTGTCGAGATGACGATCCTCTTCGCGCATATCCGCGATTTCGCCGCCGTATCAGACGTTCTCGGCGCCGCCCGAACCGTCACGCTTCTGAACGGGTATTTCACAGCCATGGAAGCCGCCGTCGTTTCCCAGAATGGCACGATCGACAAGTTCATCGGCGACGCCGTGATGGCCGTCTTCCACCCTGATCGCACAGGGCCGGCTCATCCGGCCTCAGCCTGCAAGGCCGCGATGACGATGCAACAGACCCTGCGCGATTTCAATCTCGTCCGAGCAGCAGAAGGAGAGCGGGAAATCGCCATTGGCATCGGGATCGCGACGGGAACGGTCATCTCCGGCCGTGTCGGTTCCGCGATACGCCGGCAGGATTTCACGGTCATCGGCGATACCGTCAATCTTGCGGCCCGCCTGAGTTCCCTCGCCTGTTCCGATTCATTCGGCCCGATTCTCCTGAGCGGTGCGACCGTTTCACACCTGGGCCCGGGCTTCCGGACCATCGCCGCGGGAGAGGTTCGGGTGAAGGGCAAACTCGAGCCGGTATCGGTGCATGAGCTCGCATCCACGGAGGGAAGATGACGGAGCCGGCCGTCGAGGATCGCGTACTGCTGGTCGGTGACCCGCTCGAGTAGGTATCTGTCGTGGGACACCACGATGAGCGTTCCGGGCCAGGAATCGAGTAGATCCTCTGTGGCGGAGAGCATGTCGATGTCGACGTCATTGGTGGGCTCGTCAAGAACCAGAACATTGGGTTCTTCGAGCAGGGTCAGCATCAGTTGCAATCGGCGGCGCTGGCCGCCTGACAGTTCGCCGACTCGTGAGGAGAGGTGTTCGCGTCGGAATCCCAGACGTTCCAACAACTGAGCCGGGGTGAGTTCACGGTCGTCGACCAGGTAGCTGGTCTTCAGTCTGCCGAGGA
>MWAR01000208.1 GCA_002068715.1 bacterium ADurb.Bin374 | reverse complement strand
CCGACGGGACCGCCGCCGCGGTGCCGCCCGAAGCCATTCTGGTGCGCCATCCGAAAAACACCGGTTACGGTCGGTCGCTTCTGAGCGGAATCGACCGGGCGAGTCACGACCTGATTGCGATTATCGATGCCGACGGAACGTACGATCCGCGAGAATTTGGCGAGATGCTGCCCCTTACCGGCATGTACGACATGATCATTGGTGCCCGTCGGATCGAGAAACAGACTGTGTTCGTCAAAGCCCTGCGGCTTCTGCTCCGGTCGATCATCTTCTACTTCACAAGTCACCGTTCGCCCGACCCGAACAGCGGCATGCGCATTTTCAGGCGCGATATCGTCACGAGCGGTCGCGAACTGTTCAGCCTCAAATTCTCCTTTTCGACGTCGCTGACGGTCTATTCCTGCATGACAAACCGGTTCGTCAGCTATGTGCCGATCAGCTACGGCGACCGGACGGGCATTTCCAAGGTGAGCCACGTCAGAGACTCCCTTCGGACCTTTTTCCTGATCCTGAGCATGGGCCTGATGTTCCGGCCGGGCCACTGTATCTTTGCGCAGACCGTCCTCTTCCTCTTCGGAGCCGCCCTGCTCGCCTCGTTCGGCATGATCGGACCTGGGTTCTGGGGCATGGCGGCCGGGATCACATGGATCATCCTTCATCTCACGGTGCTTGCCGCATTTCAGGCATATATCATGAGCAGGCTGTATGAACGACTCCGTGACAGGCCGTAATAAAATCATCCTGGTCCAGCCTTCGATGGGCGTTGCCGGCGAGTTCGTTCGGCATCCGCCCCTGAGCCTGCTGTATGTGGCTTCCGGCCTCGTCCGGGAAGGCTTCGACGTGCGGATCATCGATCTTCGTGCATCGGACGGCGGCGCTGCCGAGGTGGTGAAGGCTCTCGGCGATGACGTCCTGTGGGTCGGCCTCACCGTGATGGGCGGTGCGCCCGTCTCCAGCGCTCTCGAAGTCAGCCGCGCCGTCAAGGCGGCGGGAATGTATCCCGTCGTCTGGGGGGGCTCGCTCGCGACGATCGCTCCCGACACGGTTCTCGGAAACTCCGCCGTCGATTACGCGATCAGCGGCTCCGGCGTCTCGTCCGCCGTGCGGCTGAGCCGGGCTCTGGTCGCAAACGACACGCCGACGAGCGACGAACTCGACCATGTTCCGGGCCTGTATTCACGGCACGAGGGGCGGATCGTCGGCAGGAAACCGTTCAGGGGCTTCGAGCCGGTTCCGTTCCGTGAGATTCCGTATCATCTGATTCCTGATTACGGCGTCTACGCACATTTCGGAACGGCCCGGCGCGTCTTTCCGAT
Source organism: bacterium ADurb.Bin374 (assembly GCA_002068715.1). The sequence goes on along the minus strand of MWAR01000208.1, from coordinate 3,538 downwards.
ATACAGCGCGTTCGGCTGTCCCTATCGGTGCGCTTTTTGCATATCTCCTGCTATGTATAAGGAATACAAGCCGAAGTGGCTGCCGCTGCCGGCGACGGAGGTCGTCGATCACATCGAATACCTCCGGGACCGATTCGACGCCGGGCTGATCTACTTTTACGACGACGATTCGTTCGTGAACCCCGAGCACATCAGAGGCGTTCTCGACGAGCTGAAGCGCCGGCGGATCAAGATTCCGATGAGTTTCCGCGGGGCGCGCGTAAACGAGATCCTGCGGATGGACGACGAGTTCCTGAGCGCCCTCGCCGAAAGCGGCACCGAGATTCTGCATGTAGGACTGGAGTCGGGATCGCCGCGCATCCTCGCCCTGTATGAAAAAGGCGTGACCGTCGAGGACACGATCGAGGCGAACCGGCGGTTGGCGAAGAACGGAAAACTGATCGCCGCCTACAACTGGATCGTCGGAACCCCCGGCGAGACGTGCGAGGAAATGGCGGCAACGCGGCGCCTGCTCCTGCGAATTCTCGATGAGAATCCACGAGCCTTCGTCTTCCAGCCGAACAAGTTTCATCCGATCCCGGGAACGGTCATGGCCGACGTTGCCGCACGGCATGGATATCGTCCTCCTGCAACTCTCGAGGCCTGGTCTTGTGAAGAGCAGGAGGGCGACAAGCGGGAGCCATGGTATACCCCACGGATCCAGCGTGATATCGAAATGATGCAGGTGACATCCTACTTCATCGATCACAAGGCCGAACTTCTGACGACTGAAAATTCGCTCTACTATATAATCGTCAGACTGATCATCGCCCTCTACCGTCCGTTCGCGAGATTCAGGTTCAAACGGGGGTTTGCCGGCCTCCTGTTCGAGTATCCCCTGTTCCGTCGAGTGGTGATGCGGCACAGAAAGGGCTGACGTCCCATGTGCGGCATCGCCGGCATCATCGATGCGCGAAACGCCGGGATCGACCCGGCGGTCGGGCGCAGGATGCTGAGGCGCATCCGGCATCGCGGCGACGACGGGCGCGGCGAACTCCTGCTCCCGCACGCCTGGCTCGGACATCAGCGGCTCGCCATCATCGATCTGAGCGACCATGCCGCCCAGCCGTTCTCCTCGCCCGACGGACGGTTTCACCTCGTTTTCAACGGTGAAATATATAATTATCGTGAGCTGCGGGCTGAGCTCGAGGCCGAAGCGCCTTTGCGCAGTCGTTCCGATACCGAGGTGCTGCTTCGCATGTGGCAGCGCCATGGCATGTCGTGCCTGCCGCGCATCCGCGGCATGTTCGCCTTCGCCGTCTGGGACTCCGTCGAACGGGTTCTGACGCTTGTTCGCGATCGCCTAGGTATAAAACCTCTATATTATGCATGGACAAATGGAATTCTTGGCTTCGCCTCGGAGCTCAAGGCGGTACGGGTCCTGCCGGGCTGTCGCGACGATCTGGACGCCCGGGCCATCAGCGATCTGCTTGCCGTAGGGTATGTCGGTGGCGAAAAGAGTTTCTTCCGGCAGATCCACCGCCTCGAACCCGGCTGCTGGCTCCGGTTGGAAGTTCCCTCGGCATCGCTGCGCACCGGCTCCTGGTGGGATGCGACCGATCTGCTCGCCGGCCCATGCAGTCCCGCCGGCGATGAGGAGATACGGGAACTCCTTCGCCGGGCCGTGGAACGGCGGCTTGTCGCCGACGTCGAGATCGGCTGTCTCCTCAGCGGCGGGATCGACTCCTCGGCGGTCCTCGACATGGCCGTCAGACAGTATCCGCACATGCGAACCTTTTCGGCGGGCTTTCCAGAGGCCGATTTCGACGAGCGTGTGCGGGCCGAAACATTCGGGCATTCGCGCGGCGTCGGGGTCGAGGGTGTCGAGATCCTGCCGCCCACGATGAGCGAACTGAGGCGGCTCGCCTGGCACTTCGACCAGCCGTTCGCCGATTCGTCCGCCTGGCCGACCTGGAAGGTGTGCGAACTCGCCTCGAAGCGGGTGAAGGTGGCGCTGACCGGTGACGGCGGCGACGAGATGTTCGGCGGGTACGAGACGTGCCGGGCCGATCTGCTCGCGATGCTTGGGCGGCGGTTCGTTCCCGGCTGGGCGTTCCTGCTGCGCGCCGCCGACAGGCTCGGCAGCATCGTTCCCATCGGGTATGGGAAGGTCTCTCTCGAATACAAGGCGCGCCAGTTCTGCCGCTGGGCCGGCGCCGATGCGGCGTTTTCGCATTTCGGCTGGCGTGCGCTGTTCGAGAGCAGGCTTCGCAGCGAGCTCCTCGCCCCGGAAGTCGCGCGGGAGCTGGGGGAGTATACGCCGTTCGATCGGTTCCGGGCATTCTACGAGCAGTGCGATGGTCTCGACGAGCAACGGCGTCATTTCTACGTCGATCTCCGGACCTGGCTCGCCGACGACATTCTCGTGAAGGCCGATATCGCATCGATGGCGCACGGTCTGGAACTACGGAGCCCGTTCCTCGATCTCGACGTGGTGGCGAGAGGTGCGAGCGTCCCGTGGCGCCAGAAATTCGACCTCAAATCGACGAAGAAAATCCTTCGCCGGAGTCTGCGCGGCGTCCTGCCCGACGAACTGATCGACCGGCCAAAATCCGGCTTCAACAGCCCCGTTTCCAGCTGGCTCACGGGGCCGCTCCGCGACGAGTTCATGGCGACGGTCCGCTCGTCGCTGTTCCGAACGTGGTTTCCGGATACGGCGCGGATCATGGCTCTGCACCGCGAGCTCGAAGAGCGCCGGCGCGACTGGGGGTTCGCCCTCTGGGGGCTGTTCATGTTCGGCGTCTGGGCCGAGGTTCATCTGGGCTGGGCCGGCGACGGACCGCCGGCCGGCTGAACGTCACATGCCGGCCGGCGCTTTCCGGTCGAGGAGCCGGTCGAAACCGTTCTTGAGCGAGTTCACCTTCTCGACGACGTCGAGGAGCCCCTTCGTGCGCAGGCTTCCGATGAGGCTGTCGGAGAAGGCCAGCTTGATCTTCGGGTGCGAGGGCGGCGCGTAGCCGGGCGCGCGATCGTCCGCAAGAACCCAGTAGACGAGCCTGTCGCAGTAGGGAACCCAGTTTGAGAAGTCGCTGAAATCGTCGTAGGAACTGAGTTTGGCGACGACGATCTGCGGAACGTATTCGATCTGGTTGGCCGCGTTGTAATAGATGCTTTCGGTCTCGGGCACGATCGCCGCGACCTTCAGGTTCGGCAGGGTCACCTTGAACTTCGCCTTTCCGAAATGGTTCAGGGCGATCTTCTCGGCGAGCGTCTGCCACCGGGTGGTGATGTCGCGGATCTCCTGCGCGTAGCCGAACAGCGCCTTCTGGAAGATCTCGTTGTTCTTCAGCTCCTCGAAACTGTTCTCGAGAGCGAGGAACGGCGAGTGGTTGAACAGGCTGCCGATCATCCAACCCAGGCCATTGTTGAGGAAGTGGCGCCGCGTCAGCTGGGCCGGCGCTTTCGCCGTCTCCCATTGCAGGCGTTCCTCGATCAGCCACGCCGTGGCCTCTCTGGCCTTGTCGAGCGCGTCGGCCGATCGCCACAGATCGCTCTGTTC
>MWAR01000207.1 GCA_002068715.1 bacterium ADurb.Bin374 | reverse complement strand
GTAGTGGCTCGTCATGTAACCCCAGTGGTTCGGATGGCTGGCGAAGTTGTTGTCGAACTCCTGGCAGGGAAGCAGTTCGACGGCGTTCACTCCCAGGTCCTGGAGGTGGCCGAGCACCTTATCGGTTCCGCGGCCCTCGAGCAGGCCGAGGTAGGTTCCGCGCTTCTCACCTTCGACTCCGGACGACGCGTGGGCGGTCAGGTCCTTCACGTGCATTTCATAGATAACGATATCTTTCGCGGCGGGTGTCTTGAAACCCTGGTCGGTCCAGGTGAATTTGTGCATCTGGGGACCGACGACGATGCTCTTTCCGTCGTGATCGACATTCGCGAATGCGTAGGGATCGGAAATCAGCCGTTTGGGATCGAACAGGTGGCCATCGGTCGTTGGGCCGGTCAGGCTGTAGGCGTAATACCTGCCCGACAGGTCCTGGTCGATCGTGTACCGCCAGACGCCGTCGTCGAATTTCTTCATCGGATACGCCGTGCCGGTCTTGTCGCCGGGCTTTTTGAACAAAACCACGTTCACGGCCGTCGCTGCCGGTGAATACACTTCGAAACCGGTTTTGCCATTCACGACTTCGCTGCCGAGCAGATCCTGGGGAATGGCCGAACGCGAGCTGCCTGTCCGGGCCGCCGTTCTCGCCGGCCGCTGTGCGCGTTCCGGGGTAACACCCGCCCGGAACTTGGAGTCGGAGATGAGCCCGCGGACTTCATCGAGAGAGGTGCGATACGCCGGGCTCTCACTCCGGGCCAGAAAGTCGAGGCGCTGTTCGAGGAAAGCCAGGCCCTGGCGGTAGGCCTTCATCTCGGCGGCGTTCGAGGCTCGTTCGCCATACTGGCGGAACAGATCGAGCGCCCCTTTTGCGGATTCGGGGGTATCGACGCCGCGCATCAACCGGTTCAGCTGCTCGGCGCTCTCGTTCTCACGTGCGACGGCCCCGAGGCCAGCCTCGCTCTCCGTTCCTTCTGAACGGACGGTGCTCTGCGCCGTATGAGAATCGAGTGCAAGCCTGTCGAGGGACTGGATCAGCGAAACGGCGTCATCGCCGTACACCATGGCCGACGAGACCATCAGACAGGCGGTGACGAACGACATCAAACGGTTCGAGCGTGGTCTGAAAGACATCTTGAGCGCCCCCTCCGAAAAAAATCCCAGATGATTCGTCAATTATACCGGCTTTTCCCAGGGGTCCGGAAGAGGACCTCGACATGGGCCATCAGCGGGGTTCCCCGCCGCGATACTTCGCCGGATCGATGCCGAGGCGTTTCAGCCGGTCGTACATCGTGCGGCGGGGGAGATCCAGTTCACGCGCGGCTGCAACTACATTTCCATGGGAACGCATGAGAGCTTCGGTGATCATGGTGCGCTCGGAGTCGTCGAGGCGTGTGTCAATGGGGCCGGCACCCGGCGCAGGGGCCGGTCTCGCGCCGCCCGCGGGCAGGAGCAGGTCTTCGGGCGTGATCATGCCGTCTTCGTCGATGACGGCTGCGCGTTCGAGCACGTTTTTCAGTTCCCGGATGTTTCCCGGCCAGTCGAGGCCGCGCAGGAGGCCCAGCGCTTCACGGGAAATGCCGAGCTGTTTTCGGCCGTGGGAAGCCGCAATTTCCGACAGAAGGTGGCCGGCAAGGGCCGTGATGTCGTCAGGGCGTTCCCGAAGCGGCGGCAGATGAATCGGAAAGACGTTGATGCGGTAATACAGATCCGGGCGGAAGCGGCCCTGCGCGGCCATTCCCGCTAAATCCTTGTTGGTGGCGGAGACGAGGCGCACGTCGACCCGGACTGGCTTGATACCGCCGACGCGCTCGATTTCCTGTTCCTGGAGGACTCGGAGAAGCTTCGCCTGGATTTCCGGGGGGATTTCGGCTACCTCGTCGAGGAAGAGCGTGCCGCCCGATGCGACTTCGAACTTGCCGAGTTTTCGCGCATCAGCGCCTGTGAACGCGCCTTTTTCGTGGCCGAACAGCTCGGATTCGAGAAGTGTGCCCTGCAAATTGGCGCAGTTGACGGCGATGAATGGTTTATCCTTGCGGGCGCTGTTGAGGTGTATGGCCCGTGCGACGAGTTCTTTTCCCGTGCCGGTTTCACCGGTGATCAGCACCGTCGTCGAGAGGGCGGCGACGCGGCGGATCAGGTCTTTCACGATGCGCATCGCGGGGTTGGAGGCGATGAAGGTTTCGGTGTCGGGGCCGCGCGGAGCCGAGAGGCCGGCCAGCCGGGACATTCGGGCGGCATTCTCGGTCAGCGAGAGGATGTTCTGGAGTTTCGCATCTTCTACCGGTTTGACGAGGAAGTCGAACGCGCCTTTTTTCATCGCCTCGACGGCTGTGTCGATCGTGCCGTAGGCAGTCAGGATGACGATACGGGCGTCTGGTCTCATTTCGAGGCCGCGCCTGAGCAGGGTCAGCCCGTCGATGCCCGGCATGCGCAGGTCGAGGAGGGTGAGTCCGAACTCCTCGGCTTCGAAGGCCGCCAGGCCCATCACGGGATCGGTGCGGTACACCGCCTCGTGTCCGCGGCTCGCCAGCAGTTCGGCGAGGTTTTCCGCCTGCTGCCGGTCATCATCGACGATCAGGATTCGCATGCTTACCAGTGTAGCACACCCGCACGGCACCGATCATCTTCTCGGGCAGGTTTACGCACATCGTATCCGCCCTGTTCATCGGATGAGAGGCTTTCAGCCGATGGGGAGGGTAACGACGAAGCGGTTTCCGCCGTCGGCGGGTTCGACCCAGGCACGGCCGCCCATCATGAGGATGAACTGGCGGACAAGGTAGAGACCGAGGCCGGAGCCGGGGATGTCGGTGCCATCGTCGCCGCGGTAGAACTTTTCGAAGATTTTCTCCCGGTCCGGCGGGGGGATGACCGGGCCGCAGCTGTCGACGGCGATCCGGATCGCCTCGTTTTCCTCGATAATATTTATGCGTATTATACTTTTCGGTATTGCGTATTTGACCGCGTTCACCAAGAGGTTGTCGAGAATGCGTTCGAGAAGATACGGGTCGTGGGAGACGGGCGGCGTCTCGGGGAGATCGAGTTCGACGGAAAGGTCGCGGGCGGAGGCCAGGGGACGGATTCGCCCGACGGTCATGGTCACTACGGAGGAGATCTGGCCGAGTTCGACGCGGGCGGCGAGGTCTTCCGACTGGAGTCGGGTGAGGTCGAGGGCGTTCTTCGTCATTCGGCCCAGCTCGGCGATCTCGACGGACATCTCCTCGAACCGCTTCCGGAGATCTTCAGGCAGGCGTCCGGCTGAACGCTCGATGAGGTTCACCTGTCCGGTCAGACGGGCGAGCGGGGTTCGCAGTTCGTGCGATACGAGCGCCAGGAAGGTGCTCTTCAGCGTTCCAAGTTCCTCGAGATTTCTGTTCGCGCGCTCGAGTTCCTGGTTTTTGACTTCCATCTCGTTGAAGACGTCGGCAAGCTTGCGTGCGATGAGGACGAACAGGACAAAAGCGGCGCCGGCGAGCACGAGGCCGATTGTCCAGACCATCGCGCGCCAGGATTCGAGGCGGGTGTAGAACGAGCGACGTGTCTGGTAGGCGACGCGCATCCCATGCTCCGTCGGAACGATCCAGAGAATGCCGGGCCCGGGGCTCGCGATGCCTGTTTCGATCCCGTATTCGGTTTCGGACGCATAGGTCGATCGGAGATTGAGGATCGTTTCGACATCGAGGGCGGACGGCCATTCCCCGGCGATGCGCCTCAGCTCGGGCGTTGCCGTCGAGAGCAGGGAGCATGCGTAGGATTTCTGCGCCGCGAGGCCCCCTTCCACCGGGAGATTTCTGAGAGCCGACGTGCGCTGTTCGTGAAGGCCGACGC
>MWAR01000206.1 GCA_002068715.1 bacterium ADurb.Bin374 | reverse complement strand
AACTTCATCAACGGGGAGCTTTACGGCCGTGCGACGACCGCCTCCTGGGGGATGATCTTTCCCCTCGATCCGCTCCATCTGCTTCGCCACCCTTCCCAGCTCTACGAGGCCTTCTTCGAAGGGATTGTTCTGTTCGCCGTTCTTTCCGAACAGCTTCAGCGAAGATGCCAACGCGAGGGCCTGCGGGTTGTCGTTGATCAGTGCCTGGAATGCCGGGTCGGGGCCCATGATGTCGCGCAGGTTCCGGAACGAGTTCGAGAAAATCCCGTCCTCCGCGTCGTCCGTGATCTCGTGACAGAAGCCGAGGATGCCTATCTTGGCCATGTGGTTCCGGAACTTGAGCGGCACGTCGATGCCGCGCAGGCTGATCGGCTTTCCCGCGTTGTCGAGGAAGATCGGCTGGAGCTGGAACCTGTCGCCCGTTTTGTTCACCTTGATCCATTCGGGGAAGACCTGCCACAGGTCGCTCATATATCCCTGGAAGTTTTTCTCTCCGGCGAGATTGAGATAGATCGGCTTGTCGTCAGCCCCCAGGAATACCCGACCGCATTTGTCCTTGTTGCTGAAACCCTTGTCCGTGAACCACAGCACCCATGGCTGGCCCTTGTACGCCGAGTAGTTTGCTGGAACCTCCTGCGGGTGCTCGCTTCCCTTCGTGAATGTCAGGTTGATTCGGTCCTGGTTGCCGAAAGGACGTTGCTGCTCGAGATGGATTCGGTCGCAGAACAGGACGAACTCCCGCAGGACTGGGGTCATGCGCATGACGGCGAGAAACGGCGCCCTGACCGCCATGGTATACGGACGTTTATTGAACCTGATCGAGCAGGAGATCGACAGGAATCCGCGTTTCTCGAGGCCTTTCAGACTGTCGGGCATCTGGACGATGCCGGGATAGGGAAGGGCTTTCTGGCCGCGGAGTTCGATCTTCGGCGCCCCGACGTGCTCGATGCCGAGCTCCTTCTTCAGATCTGCCAGGAGGGGATTCGGATGATACGCGCCCGACGGGATCGTGGCGTCGCCGGTTCCGGCCTGTCTGAAGAGACCATACACATCCGACCCGGGATCGTTTGCCTGCCGGGCGAGCTGGCTGATGACGTCGCCGGTATACGACTCGAGATAGTATCGCGCGATCTGCGTATGGTCGCCGATCGTGAGCAATTGTGTGTGGCTCGACAGCCTCCGGGAAAGTGAAAACACGAAAACGACGATCACGCTGATCAAACCCAGGAGAATGACCGTGACCGTACCCCGCCGTCGCCAGAACTCGCGATGCATGAAGGAAGTATACCCTGCCGGCTCGTTCCCCGTCCATGACCGATTCACCACCGGAATACAAAGGAGAATCACCACGAAAGCGCGCAGGCGTGAATTCCTGAAATCGTTTCGACAAACAGCGCCCCCGTCCGGATCTCCGAACGGGGGCAGGGGGTCGATTCACGAGAGCGGATTTCGAAATTCGTGCTCCGTGAGCGGCGTCAGATCATTTCCTTCATTGCCAGTGAGAATACTTTCATGCCTTCACGCACCGCGCCCTGGCGGTATTCGCGCACCCAGGCCATCACCTTCGCCGCCTGGTCGGCGGTCACGGCGATCAGGAACATGCTGTTCTCGCCCGGCCAGGTCTCGTCGTTCAGCCGCGTTCCGCCGCCTTTCCCCGAGCCCGTGACGGAGGGAACGCAGGTGTATCCCTTCACGCCGAGGTCTTCGAACAGATCGTGCAGTTCGTCCTGCACGGTGGAACTGCATACGATGATCAGAAATTCCATGTCATTTCCTCCGTTACGCCGGGTGATCCGCCGGTACGAGCCACCGGCTGAACAGCGAGTACAGGATGGGCATCAGGAACAGGGTCATGAGCGTCGAGACGATCAATCCGCCGATGACGCTCATCCCCATGGGAACCCAGATTTCGGAGCCTTCCCCCGTCGAAATGGCCATGGGAATCATGCCCAGTACCGTCGTCGTCGTCGTCGACAGAATCGGCCGCAACCGACTGATGCCGGATGTGATCAGGGCTTCCCTGAGACCGATCTTTCGTTTGACGAGGATGTTGATATAGCTGATCAGCACGATGCCGTTGTTGACGACGATGCCGATGAGGATCAGAAACGCCAGCAGGGAGACGATCGAGATGCGCGACCCGACGAAAACCAGGAACAGGACCGCGCCGATGAAGCCGAACGGAATGCTCAGGGCAATGATGAACGGCGCCAGCAGCGATTCGAACTGGGACGCCATGACCATATAGACGAGAATACATCCGAGGGCGGCCGCCTGCAGCAACACGCTGAATGACTCGCGGCGTTGCTTCTCATTCCCGGCGAACTTCCAGGAGAAGCCCGGCGGAATCGGCAGCGATTCGATGATCGCCTTCGCATCGTCGCTGACGTCGCCCGAGCCGCGTCCGTAGACCTGGCCGGTGATCTGGATGTACCGCTCCTGCTCGTTGCGGGAGACGTTGGTCGGCCCGAGTTCGTTCGAGATGCGGGCGACGTTGTCGAGTCGCACCACCTGGCCGGTCGGGCTGATCAGCGGAACCCGGTCGAGATCCTCGACCCGGTCGCGGTCTTCCGGCCGCAGCCGCACGACGATGTCATATTCGTCGCCGCCCTCCTGGTATTTCACCGTGGTGTCGCCGCTGATGTAGGTTTCAACGGTGTTTCCGATGTCCGACACGTTGAATCCGAGCGTAGCGGCTTTTTCCCGGTCGATGTTCACCTGCAGCTCGGGCTGGGCGAGGTCCTGGTTGATCTCGAGATCGGCGAGGCCCGGAATGGAGGAGAGCTTCTCCTTGAGCTGGTTCGCCCAGGCGAGACCCGTCTTGAGGTCATACCCGTAGAGGTTCAGGGTGAAGCCGGCGCCGGCCGCCCCCATCATGTTGGCCATGGGGTCGCCGGAATCGAAGTTGACGGTGATGCCGGGAATCTCCTCGATCAGGGGGCGAAGCTCCTGGACGACCCGCTTGACGCCGCGCTCGCGCTTGTCTTTCGGAACGAGCATCACGCTGACCTGGCCGGCATACGAGAAGTTCTTCGCACCCGACATCGCACCGGTCTGGCCTGTCGATTTCCCGTATCGGACCACGAGGGTTTTCAGTTCGGGAACGTTTTTCTTCACGATCTCGGCGATCTTCTGTCCGAACTCACCCGTCACCTCGAACCGGGTGCCCACCGGACATTCGAACTTGATCGTGATGCGGCCCTGGTCCTGATCGGGCATGAAATCGACACCGACGAGTTTCACCAGGCCCAGGGAAAGCATGAAACAGACCATCAGGCCACCAACCGTCTTCCAGCGATGGCTCAGCAACAAACCCAGGGCTTTGCCGTACAGATTTTCGATACGCTCGAGGAACTCGAACCGCGCCTTCGCGACCGTATTCCCCTGGACTTTCGCCGGCTTCAGGATCTTCGAACACATCATCGGCGTCAGCATCAGCGCCGAGATCAGGGAGGCCGACAGCGCCATCGTGATGATCATCGCGAGCTGGCCGAACATGATGTTGGTCAGGCCGGTGGTGAAGATGATCGGCAGGAAGATGACGATGGTCGTCAGCGTCGAGGCCATGACCGACGTTCCCATCTCCACGGCGCCGGAGATGGCCGCTTCGCGAGACTTGACACCCCGATCGAGATAGCGCTTGATATTGTCGAGGATGACGATCGAGTTGTCGACGACCATGCCGATGGCGATCGCGAGACTCGAAAGCGATATCTGATTCAGCGTATATCCTGCCATATACATCAACAGGAAGGTGATGATCAGGGAGGTCGGGATGGTCGTGCAGATGATCAGGCTTCCCCGGATATCCCGCAGGAAGAACAGGATGACGAAGAACACCGCGATGCCGCCGAGCAGAACCGAGTCGCTCAGGTTGTCGATCGTGTTCTGGATGAATTCGGACGTGTCCATGATCATCTCGAGTTTGACATCGGGGGGGAGCTGGGCCTGGATCCCCGGCAGGGCCTCGCGCACGGCGGCGGCGACGCCCACGGTGTTGGCGCCGGATTGTTTCTGGACCATGATGCCGATGCCGGGCTTCCCGTTGATGTAGAAGGCATTGGACTTTTCGAGGAAATCGTCCCTGATCTCTGCGACGTCGCCGAGCCGCACGACGCCGGGTTTCGTCGCGACGACGACCGACTTCAGATCGTCGACGCGGGTGAACTTGCCGGGGGTGCGTGCGAGATACTCGAACTGCCCTTGTTTGATGGTGCCGCCGGGGTTGTCGACGTTCTGGTTCCGGAGCAGACCGACGATCTGGTTTCCCGACAATCCCGTGGCCTGCACGCGCTCCCGGTCGAGGTTCACGAGAACACCGCGCTTGTCGCCGCCGATCTGAAGGGCGGTTGCGACGCCGGGAATGCGTTTCAGCGCGTCGACGATTTTCCGGTCGGTGATCTTCTCGAGCTTTTCCCAGCTCTCATTCGCCGAAACGGACAACATCACGACGGGAATCATCGAGGTGTTGAACTTGAAGATGAACGGCTTGTCGGCATTGTCGGGAAGGCGTCGCGCGACGAGATCGAGCTTGTCGCGGATGTCGTTCGTCGCCGCGTCGAGATTGATGCCCCAGTTGAACTTCACCGTGACCATGGAAATGCCTTCCATCGACTGCGACGTGATTTCGTCGACGTTCTCGACGGTCGAGACGCTTTCTTCGATCGGTTCGGTGATGCTCGACTCGATTTCCCGGGGGCCGCAGCCCGTATACGTCGTGATGATGGTGACAGCGGGGATCTCGAAATTGGGCATCAGGTCGACGCCGAGCTGGGTCCAGGAAAATGCCCCGAGGATGATGGTGGCCAGGAACACCATCGTGGTGGTGACCGGCCATTTCACACCATAGATTGAGAGGTTCATTTATCCCCCTCCATCAGGACCGGCTTGACCCGGATGCCGGTCTTCACCAGCTCCGCGCCCTGGGTGATGATCAGGTCGCCTGGCCGCAGCCCCTCGATGATCTGGGCGCGGGTTTCCTGTACGATGCCGACGCGAACCGGCTTGCGCACCGCCATCCCCTCGCTCGTGACGTGGATGACGGATGCCTGGCCATTATGCGTGAGAAGCGCATCCTTCGGAACGACGACGGCGTTTTTCTCGGTCTGGAGCGACAGGATGATCGTCGCATACATGCCGGAGCGCAGGACGATCTCGGGATTCTCGAGCACGACCTCGAACTGGCCCGTGCGTGTCTTCGAGGTGATGGCCGGGTAGACGCTCGTGACCGTTCCCTTGAACTCGCGGTCGGCGAAGGTGTCGACCCTCACGGACGCTTCGGTTTTCCCGGCCTGGAGCTGCATCAGGTCTTTCTCGACCAGGCTGCCGATCACCTTCACGCGGTCCATCTGCTCGAGCCGAAAGATCGGCTGGGCCGGATTGGCCATGGCGCCGGCATCGAGAGCACGCATGGTGATGCGGCCGTCGAAGGGGGCTTTCACGAACGCGTTCTCGCGCTGAACCTCGGCGGCATGCAGGTTCGATTCGGCCTGGGCGAGCTGGGCCTTGCGAACCTTGAGGGTCACCTGGTTCGAGCGGATGGAGTCTTCCGCCTGGCGGATACTGGTTTCGGCCGAGACGTTCTGGGCATCCGCCGCATCATACTGGGTTCTGACGTCGTCGAGCTGCTGTTCGGAAACCGCCCCTTCCCGGAACAGCTCTTCATACCGCTTTTTTGTCGCGGCCATGTTGACCGCTTTCGCCTTCGCGGCCGCGGCCTGGGCCTTTGCGGAGACCAGGGCCGACTCGGAGGTCTTGACCAGCACCTCCTGGACCTCGACCGAGGCCCTGGCGACCGTCACGGCGGCCTGGGCCTGTTCGAGCTGGGCGTCGAGGATCCGGTGGTCGATCTCGGCGAGAACGTCACCCGCCTTCACCACCGAGCTTTCCCGGACGTTGACCTTGATGATTTCCCCGCCGATCTTCGGATGGATGTCGGCGCCCTGGTAGGAGAGGATCTCGCCCGAGGTGCGCAGTTGCTGGCTGATGTCGGAGGAGACCACCTTCTCGACAATGACGGGCTGGAGCTTCGAATCATCGGTCTGTGCCGAAGCGGGCGTGATGCCGGACACACCCGGAAACAGGCAGTCGGGGAGAGGCAGGACGAACGCAGAAGCCAGCAGGGCCGTCACCAGACGCGACTTCGAGCGTTCGCTCAGAGAGGCTTTCGAATTTGTATATGACATTTTATATATCTCTCCTTCTTATTTACTGGTCGCCCGGGCCAGCAGTTCTCGTCCGAGTTTGCCCGTCGCGAGCCGGTAGGCGGCGTATGCCTGGTGGTAACTGAAGATTGCCTGGAGATACTGGAGGCGGGTGGCGAGGTAGGCGTTCTCGGCGTCGAACAG
>MWAR01000205.1 GCA_002068715.1 bacterium ADurb.Bin374 | reverse complement strand
GCCGTCAGCGATCACGTCCTGATGATCGAAACTTCGTTTCTCGAAAGCAACGAGGATCTCAAGCTTCATATCTTCCTGATGCCCGACCACGATTCGCTCGAACAGCTGCTGTGCCAGCTCGGAGTCAAATGAAATGCCCGAAATCTACCCCGTCGGCATGGCGGAGTTGCGGATCGCCCGCAATCCGGACATCCTCGCCGCCTACGGGATCGGCTCATGCGTGATCGTCGCCATGTATGATCCGAAAACGAAAATCGGCGGAGTGGCACATATCATCCTCCCCGACTCGACCGGCATCGCCCAGGAACGGGTGAATCCGCGCAAGTTCGCGGACACGGCGATTCCCCTGCTCTTCCAGACGCTTGCGCACGCCGGCTGTTACAAGAGCAGCATCGTTTCCAAGATCGTCGGTGGAGCGGAAATGTTTCCGCCGACCGAGAATCTCACGAACAATATCGGCACCCAGAACACCACCTCAGCGATACGCGCGCTCGAAAAGCTCAGGGTCCCGATCCTGGCACGGGATATCGGCGGCCGCTGCGGCCGCTCTCTCGAGATGAATCTCGCAACCGGGCGCATCAGCCTGACCGTGCTCGGTGAGTCGGTGAAGGAGATCTGATGGCAAGACTTCCGTTGCTCATGGGGCTGTTTCTCGCCCTTGCCATGTCCGCACTGATCTCGATCCTATCGCTGCTCGCGAAGGTGACGCTGACGACCCTGTTGTTCAGGGTGCTGGCCTCGTTTTTCCTCTTCGGGATTCTGGGGGCAGTCACCGGATCCGCTCTCGAGATACTCCTGATGCCGGCCACGACGAAGAAAGAAACGGAAAACCTGAAAAAGGAAATCGAGCTCGACCAGCAGCAGATCGAAACCGAACTTGGCGACCTCCTGACGGAAATCGGCACGGAAGACCCGGGCGACCGAGTGGAAAACGGCACCAGGGAAGCCGCCGCCGGGTTCCAGCCGGCGACATTTCCACGGTATTCCGACGAAAATGGGAAAGCTGTATCGCGGGGTGATTCGGTTGTGGTATCCTGAGGCGGTTTAAACGCGGAGGACAGATGTGAACCACGATTCTCAATTGAGCAAGGCAGCCAGAGAAGAAAAGGAGCGCGAGGCGACGGAGGCACGAAAAGCCGCTGCACGCGCGCAGGACGAAGAAGACCAGAAGCTCTGGCAGCAGTACAAGGTTTCCCGTGACCAGCGAATCAAGGATTCGCTGATCATGAAATACGCGTCGTTCGTCAAATACGTCGCCGGCCGTATAGCCGTTAACCTGCCCAGCAACGTCGAGTTCGACGACCTCGTCAGCTACGGTATTCTCGGCCTCATCGACGCCATCGACAAATACGACACGGCGCGCAACGTCAAGTTCAAGACATACGCGAAGACCCGCATCCGCGGCGCCATCTTCGATGAGCTGCGCCTTCTCGACTGGACACCGCGCTCGATCCGCCAGAAGGCCCGCAAGCTCGAAAAGGCCTATGCCAAGCTCGAAGGCAAGCTGGGCCGCGACGCGACCGACGAAGAGATCGCCGAGTTCCTGAAAATCGACATCTCCGAACTGCACAAGCTGTTCGACGAGACGAAAAAGTCGCTTCTGCTCTCGCTCGACGAGATTTTCTACGACGACGAGGAAGGCTCCTCCCGCTTCGACTTCGTCGAAAACCAGAAAAGCGACAACCCCCAGCTGAAGATCGAGGAAGCCGAAGCCAAGCGCATTCTCGCCGATGCGATCTCGAAGCTGTCCGAGCGCGAGCGCATGGTCATCACCCTGTATTACTACGAAGACCTGACCTCGAAGGAAATCGGAAAGATCCTCGGAGTTTCCGACTCGCGCGTCTCCCAGCTGCACACGAAGGCGATCCTCCGCCTGCGCGGCCGCCTCGCGCGGCTCCGCGACTCCCTCGTGGAAGACTGAACGAAATTCGCCAGAAACGTGTGAAGGGAGCTCCCTCCACACGTTTTTTATTTTTCCTTGTATATAATCAAAAACCCCGAAGAAAGAATCTTCGGGGTTTTCGGTTACGGGTGCTTGGGAAGTCGGTCTTCAGGCCTTCGAGTTGTTCGTTTCGGCTGAGGACGCACCGGGCTCGGTGTCCTTCACGAGTTTGAACTGTTCGATCATCGTCTTGAGTTCCTGGGCGTTCTTCGCCAGCGACGAGAACTTTTCGTCCTTGCCCAGGGTGCCGAGTTTGGACGCGACGTCGTCGCTAAGAGTGCGCGCCTGGGCCAGCGTTTCGCGGAACCGGGACAGCATCGAGTTGATCGCGACCGCGAGTTCCTTGAGGCTGTCGTTGCGGCGCAGATGGATCTCGAACGTCAGATCGCCGTTCGCGATACGCTGAATGCTCTTCTCGAGTTTGTATGCGGGCCCGGCGAACTGGTGTGAATACATAATGCTGACGATAAATACAATGATCACGTTGACGAGGACCAGCAGGAGAAGCCTGGGCCAGAGTTCGGTGACGAAGTGACGCATCATGCTCTCGGCGGTCTGGCCTTCGCTCAACGTCGCCTGGGTGGTCAGAAAGAACGAACCGAGAACGTAGATGTTGCAGGCGGTGATGACGGTGATGAGGAAGACGAGAAGCAGGATCGTTCCTGCGAATCTGCTCTGCATCCCCTTCGCGATGAAGTAGTTCTTACGCTGGGTCACGCGGGTTCCTCCTCCGGATACGGTATCAGACTCTTTGAGCCCATCATACGCACCACTGCGGCTTTTGTCAACGACACGACCGGGCACGCCATGGCCCGGCCATGCGGCGGTCACAGGGGCTGGTCTTCTTCGTCGACGTAGAAGCGGCGGTTTTCGTAGACGGCCCATCCCGAGAGACGGCCGCTCTTTCCCTTGAAGGGAATGTCGATCGCCCCACCCTGCGGATCGTAGGTATACTCGCCGTAAAACTGGATCTGGCGTCCGACGGCGAGATTCATGGTGGCGCTGCCCTGGATGTGGTAGTTGAAGGTGAACTCGGTCTGCCCATCGCGCGAGCGAAGGCGGCATTTCTGCGTACCCGTCGCGATCGGGTCGGGCGGAATGAGGGCGGAGATCATGCCGGCGTCTCGAACGACCACCTTGGGAATCTTCTGTTGAAAGGCGTCGCTCACGGTTGCATCCTGCCCCATATAGTTGGCGAACACGAAAATGGCCAGAACGACCAAGGGAATCGTCACCAGAATGGCTTTATCCTGCCAGGTAAGATCCGGGATCTGCTTCGACACAGGTCTGAGTCCTCCGGAAAAGGGAATGCGGCCCGGACATTCCGTGCCGGACCGACGTCACGATACCACAGACTCCTCCGACACGAAAAGCACCCGGTATGATTTTGGGTTAGGCGATTTTAAACTTGATGATGCCCTCGATCTTGGACACACTCCCGATGATCCTGTCCAGATCTTGTTCATACAGGACTTTCGTGATCGTTTCGATCTCGATTTCGTTGTTCTGTACGTCCTTCGAGAAGCTGATCGATTTGATCGAGATGTTGAACGTCGCGAGAAGTTCCTTGATCTCCTGGATGAAGCGCGGCCGGTCGATGCCCTTTATCTGGATGGTTCTCGTCGCGCTTCCCTGAAGATAGAACTTCTCGAACATATCGAGCGCGATAAGAACGAACAGGACCAGAACCGTCGCGACGACGCCGATATTCGTATAGCCGGCTCCGACAGCCAGCCCGATGATCGCCGTTGTCCACAGGCTTGCGGCGGTTGTAAGCCCTTTGACGCCGCTTCCGTATCGGAAAATAGCGCCGGCGCCGAGGAAGCCGATGCCGGAAATGACCTGCGCAGCCAGTCGTTCCGGATCCCCGTTGGTTGCCACGGTGTGAAACTGGATTGCCAGATTGATCGAGATGCACATCGCGATCGAGGAGCCGACGGCGAGAATTATGTGCGTTCTGAGACCGGCAGGCTGGCTGTGCTTTTCACGTTCGAGGCCGATGAGACCACCCATGAAAGCGGAGAAGAGCAATCGGAAAATAATATCGTATTCAGTCAGCATGATGTTCCCTCATTTTCTGGATATTCCGCCGATGATACTCCTCCTCACGCAAAACGCAAAAAGAAATTCAGCGCCGTTTCACCACGCTTCCAGATCATTCGTCGCTGCTTCCCAGCTGCTCGTACAGCAGGCAGAGCCGGGATTCCGATGTCCAAACCGGCGTTGTGGTAAAATAGGCGAAAGAGATCCTCCCGACAGTTCGGGAGACAGAGAGGACAGATGCAAGAGACGGTCGACCGTGAAAACGATCGAACGGGGCGTGTGACCGCCGTTCGCGGCTCCGTCGTCGATGCCCGGTTCGACGATGGACTGCCGCTCATCAACAATCTGCTTTCGACGGAGGGTGACGCTCCGTTTCTCATGGAAGTGCTGGCGCATGTCGACGGCAACACCGTGCGTGGGGTTGCGCTCACTCCGCCCCAGGGCCTGTCGCGAGGCGTGCAGCTTCATGATACGGGGGCTCAGCTCCAGGCACCGGTCGGCAACGGCACGCTCTCGCGCATGTTCAACGTGTTCGGCCGACCGATCGACCGGCTGGGCGCGGTCACCGACATCGAATGGCGGCCGATTCTCGCTGCGCCGCCGGCGCTTTCCCGACGCGAGACGAGATCGGGGGTCTTCGAGACGGGCATCAAGATCGTCGACGTGCTGATGCCGCTCGAACGCGGCGGCAAGAGCGGTCTGTTCGGCGGCGCCGGGGTCGGGAAGACGGTTCTGCTCACCGAAATGATCGGAAGCATGGTGAAACGCCACCAAGGCGTGAGCATCTTCTGCGGCATCGGCGAACGGTGCCGCGAGGGTGAAGAGCTGTACCGCGAGATGAAGGCGGCGGGCGTGCTTCCGCACACGGTCCTGCTGTTCGGACAGATGAACGAGCTTCCCGGTTGCCGGTTTCGCATCGGCCACGCCGCGCTGACCATGGCCGAGTGGTTCAGGGACGTGCAGAAGCGCGACGTGCTCCTGCTGATGGATAATATATTCAGATTCATACAAGCGGGCTCCGAGGTCTCCGGTCTGATGGGGAACATCCCGTCGCGGCTAGGGTATCAGCCCACCCTCGCGACCGACCTGGCCCAACTCCAGGAACGGATCGCCGGAACCGAGAGCGCCGACATCACGTCGATCCAGGCCGTCTACGTGCCGGCCGACGATTTGACGGACCCGGCCGCGGTCCACACGTTTTCGCACCTTTCGTCGACGATCGTTCTCTCGCGGCGCCGGGCCGCCGAGGGCTTTTTTCCCGCGATCGACCCGCTCCAGTCGAACTCGCGCATGCTCGCGCCGCACATCGTCGGCGAGCGACATTACCTCGTCGCGCAGCGGGTACGCGAAACCCTGGCCCGATACGACGAGATCAAGGACATCCTCGCGATGCTCGGGATCGAACAGCTTTCGCCCGACGACCGCAGTATCGTCTTCCGGGCGCGCCGCCTGGAGCGGTTCTTCACGCAGCCGTTCCGGACGACCGAGCACTTCACCGGGGTTCGTGGAACGCTGGTCGCCCTGAACGACGCTCTCGAAGGCTGCGAACGGATTCTCAACGACGACCTGCGGGAAATTCCCGAGGGAGACCTGTACATGATCGGCACGATCGACGAGGCGTTCGCGAAACACGCGAAACGGGCAGCATGAGCGAACCCGGATCTGACCCGACTCGCACGAGGCGGGAAGTGGGCCGGCGGCGCCCGGATGGCGCAGTCCAGCCGGACCCGACCCGCACGAGGCGGGAAGTGGGCCGGCGGCGCCCGGATGGCGCAGTTCAAGCGGACCCGGCCGGAACACCGGAGGAACGGATGAGCGTACGCGTGCTGACACCCACGCGGCTCGTCATGGAAGCCGCCGGCATCGCCTCGATCACATGCGAGACCGACGCCGGCCGCCGCACGATCGAACCGCGCCGTCTCGACGGAACGGCGGCTCTCGTCCCCGGCGTCCTCTCGCTCCGCACCTCCGCCGGAGAAACTATATCCATCGCTATTGACGAAGGACTCCTGACGAAGGCCGGGGCCCGCGTGACCGTCTCGGTCAGGCATGCCGTCAGGCCGGAAGCGGGAGAGTCTCTCAGACAGGCCCTCGAGGAGGAACTCCGGCGCATCCGCACGCTCGACACGGATCTGCGGAACTCTCTGGTCGATCTCGAGTCGCGGTTCATGAGACAGTTCGCACGGACTCACGGACATGGATGAGCAACGAAGGCCGTCGGCAGACGGCGTCTCAGGCCCCGGCCACCCGTTGGAGGAGCTTTCGAAAAAGCTTTCCGAGCGGGAAGCTCGGCGCGCGGCCCGGGACGAGGCCTGGCTCGCGGGCTTCTGGTCCGGCCTTCGCATTCTTGGCCAAGCGGGCTGGTCGGTCGTGGTGCCGGGACTGCTCGGGCTCGCCGTCGGCCACTGGATCGACAACCGCTGGCCATCGGGAGTTCCCTGGTCCGTCCTGGGCCTCGCGGGAGGAACGGGGTTCGGATTCGCTTCGCTCTGGGAATGGCTTTCCCGAGAGCAGCGCGGCCTTTCCGGGCATGAACAGAAAGGAGACGGGGATGATTCACGGTCCTGACGCGATCGTCTTCTGGCAGTATGGCTGGGCGAAGATCAATCTGACCCTGGTGGCGAC
>MWAR01000204.1 GCA_002068715.1 bacterium ADurb.Bin374 | reverse complement strand
GTAGTCGCGCAGCACGTTTCCGGTGACAGAGATGGTGTCCTTGCCTTCTTTCGAGCGCTTCATGCTGGCTACGATCGCCTTGCGGGGCGGCAGGATCTGGATGTCGAGGCCCTTCGTATCGTGGTCTTTCAGGTATTTCTGCACCTTGCCGATCAGGCTCTTGTCGTGGGCGCGATCTTCGTCGAGCCAGAACAACGCCGGGGTGTTGGTGATGCGGGCGCGGGTCACGGCGAGCTTGACCCAGTCGCGGATCGGCAGGTCTTTTGTCTGGCACATGCGCCAGATATCGCCCTTCTCGACCGCGTGCTCGATCAGCACCTTGCCGGCCGCGTCGATCACGCGCACGACGCCGTCGCCCTGGATCTCGAAGGTCTTGTCGTGCGAGCCATATTCCTCGGCTTTCTGCGCCATCAGGCCGATGTTCGAGACGCTGCCCATCGTGCGGGGATCGAACGCGCCGTTTTCCTTGCAGAAGTCGATCGTCGCCTGGTAGATGCGCGCGTAGGAGCGGTCGGGAATGACCGCCTTCATGTCGCGCAGCTTACCGTCGCGGCCGTACATCTTGCCGCCGGCGCGGATCGCCGCGGGCATCGAGGCGTCTATGATGACGTCGCTGGGCACGTGCAGGTTGGTGATGCCCTTGTCGGAGTTGACCATCGCGAGCTCGGGCCGATCGACGTAGACCTTCTCGATGTCCTTTTTGATCTCTTCCTGCTTGTCGGCGGGAAGGGTCGCGATCTTCTCGTGGAGCTCGCCGAGGCCGTTGTTGGGGCTGATGCCGAGCGTGCGGAACGTTTCGGCGTGCTTTTCATAGACGTCCTTGAAGAAGACGCTGACGACGTGGCCGAACATGATCGGGTCGGATACCTTCATCATGGTGGCTTTCAGATGCACCGAGAACAGCACGCCCTTCGCCTTCGCGTCGGCGATCTGTTCGGCGAGGAAGGCGCGCAGGGCGTTGCGGCTCATCGTGGCGGCGTCGATGACCTCTTCCGCCTCGAGCTGGAGCTTTTCCTTGAGAACCGTTTCCTTGCCCGCCTTGTCGACGTGTACGATCTTCACGGGGCCGGCCTTCTCGACGACGACCGACTTCTCGCTGCCGAAGAAGTCCTTGTCGGTCATGTGGGCCACGTGGCACTTCGAGTCTTTCGTCCAGGCGCCCATCGAGTGCGGGTTCTTGCGGGCATACTCTTTCACCGGATCGGCGACGCGGCGGTCGGAATTGCCCTCGCGCAGCACGGGATTCACGGCGCTGCCGAGGATCTTCGCGTAACGCGTCTTGATCTCTTTCTCCTGGTCGGTTTTCGGCTCGGCCGGATACTCGGGAACCTTGTAGCCGTTCGCCTGGAGCTCCTTGATGGCCGCCTGGAGCTGCGGGATCGAGGCGCTGATGTTCGGCAGTTTGACGATGTTGGCCTCGGGCTGGTTGGCCATGTTGCCGAGAAACGCGAGGTCGTCGCTGTGCCGCTGTTCGGCGGTCAGGTTCTCGGGAAACGCGGCCAGGATACGGCCGGCGAGCGAGATGTCGCGCAGCTCGACCGGGATGCCGGCCGGGGCCGTGAACGTCTGGATGATGGGCAGGAGAGAGGCGGTCGCGAGGGCCGGGGCTTCGTCGGTCTTGGTGTAATAGATCTTCACGGGGGCGGATGTCATTTCAGGCATTCCTTTCTTTTCTTTGAGGCGTTCAGCCATTTCCTTGTATGTTCGATCTATGTTCGCCGTTTTCAGTGGAAAAGCGGCATCGCCAATTCTACCAGAATTCCGATGACTTTTTTCAAGGCCCGTTCACGAACACCGATTTCTCATTCTGCACCTTGTGTGATACAAAAAAGGAGAAAGCCTTCCGAAGTGGGACGAATCCGTGAAAGATTATATATGATATGAATTATTTATTTTCGATGCCCTCTTCCGCGCCTGTCCGGACAAAAAACGAGAGGAAATGAGCATGTTTTGGAAACAACGCGCTTCGTGTGCCCGTTCGTATCTGATCTGGCCCGTTCTGGTGCCGTTCTTCCTGCTGGCCTGTGCCGCGCCGGTTCGAGCGGAGGAACGATCGTCATATCTCGCCTTCTTTCGCGCGAAATCCCTGGCCTGGCTGGTTGACAGCATCCTGGAGATGCCCGAAATCGCCTGCGTCGATGGGAAAACCCCGGGCAGACTGCGCGGCATGCTGCCCACGGAGTTTCTTGCCCTGCTGGCCCGGATGCGGATGGTTGAAATCGGCATGGCCCTGGGCGAACAAGGAAGTCTTCGGACCGTCTTCAGCAAAAATGGGCAGCCGGCCCGCTTCGTCGGAGATTCACGCCATTCGGTGAATCTCTTCGCGCTTCTTCCGGAATCGGACGTTCCTTCCCGGACTTCCCCGGGGGAAGAGGCGAATATTCCGGCCCCCTTTCCCGCGTTTCCCGCGGAGCTCGAAAACGCCGATATCGGCGGATGGATCGCGCCCGGCATGGTGGCCCGGTTGCTGGCAAGAGCGCTCCAGGAAGAAGCCGGCCTCGGCGTGAAAAGAAATACCGCGGCCTGCGGCCGAAACTGCCGCAGGATCGGCCGTCTCCTCACGAAAGCCGGAGGCTCGGCGACCCAGATCAAAGAGGGTGAGCCGGTTTCGGTTGCCAGCATGCCGGTTTGTCCCTTCGGCGGCAGATACCTGCTGGAAAAGGTGACGGCATCGGAATCGAAGACGATTTTTCAGGTCCGGTGCGATCATGCCCCGCCTGCGGCACCGCCGCCCATTCCCGATACGCCGCTCGGCAAGATGATGGGTGTCGTGCTCGAACAGATCAGAACTCTTCCGCCTCTCTTCGTGTCGTATTCCGCCGCAGACGGTGTTCTGCGCGCGGAACTGCCCGTTTCGCGGACGGAGCCGGCCTACGAGTTGCCGGGACCACCCTGGGACCCGGATTATGGCTCGATGCTGAGCTGGGTTCCGGCGGAGCGCGTGAAACTTCCGATCAGCGCTGGTTTTCCCGGCGGTATCTTCATCGGCATCGATCCGAGGAAAATCGTTGAATCCGATGTTCCGGAAGGAGCCCGGAGCCTGGCGGACCTGGACGTTCAGCCCGGGTTCATCCTGCTTGGCGGTGCGACACCGTTCGAGGGATTTTCCCGGGGAGGCGGCTTCATGCCGAACCCGGTGATCGGGGTGTTCGCGCGCGCGAACGAGCTGCTTCCGGCGCTATCGGCTCTCGGGCCAGGGATGAGCGGCCCGCGGACCTCCGAAGAAATCGAGGGGGTCGATGTGACGTCGATCGTTTCGGATGGTGCAAGGCGACCGTGGGAGGCTCCCGATGCCGGGTTGCGCATCGTCGAGCACGACGGCATCACCTTCCTGAGCTTCGAGAAGCGCTTCATGCGCGAACTTCTGCGGTCCTGGAACGGCGAGTCGCCGCTCGTCACCCTGCCGGAACTGCATGGCGAGGCGAAGTTCGTTCTCGTTGTCCGCATGGATGTCTTCGGATACGCCGTGTCGGGCATCGTCGACGAGATCGCGTTCGACAAGGAGAGATGGCAGTGCCGGGAAGGCATCGAAGAATATCGGCGGAAACTCGGCGTGAAAAGCCGCGACGAGGAAGTGGAGATGTTTTCCGGCCCCGGAAGCATCCCTCAGGAACTGCGTGACGTCTGCCCTGCCAAGGGGATCATGTGGCACCCCGAACGGAAGCGCCTCATGTGCGCGGTTCACGATGTCAGCAGCTGGCGAGCACGACAGATGGCGGCCGCGGCCCGCTCATACCGGATTCCGGCCGACCGGTGGCTTTTCGTGACGCTTCTGCGCCGCGACGGGAAAGCCGTTCTCGAAGCCCGCATCATCAAAGGAACGGAGGCCGCGAAATGAAGAGGTTGGATTTCGTCGTGGTGGTTCTCGCCGCGCTTCTCAGTGTCATGACGTGCGACCGGCTGTTCGCGAACGGATCGCTCCGGCTGTCGGAACGCTCCATCTGGGCCACGCCGCTTTCCCACGAGAAGCGGGCCGTCAACCTGGTGCTCGAAGACGGCCTTCTGCTGCTCGAGGTCGAGGATACCTTCCAGAACCCGAATCACGACCGAGTCGAGGGCGTCTATCGCTTCACCCTGCCGGATCAGGCCTTCGTGAGCGGCTTTCAGATCATGACGGACGGGAAGACCTGGGTTCCCGGCAAGGTCATGGAAATCGAGAAGGCGCGACTGGCCTACGAGGAGATCGTCAGGCGACAGACGGACCCGGGATTGCTGGAACAGCACGGAAACGATCTGACGATCAAGGTGTTCCCGATCGAGCCGAAATCGTCCGTCAAAATCAGGTTCCGCGCTCATGCCGCCGCACCGGCGCACCGGAGCGGGATCGAGCTGGCTATTTCTGTCGAACCCGATCTGGAGCGGAAAGACGCGAATTCCGGGGACGGGTGGGAAATGCCGGAACCGGCGGCAGGCGTGAAGAAGACGGCTCCGAGGCTGATCGTTGCCGGAACTGTCCGCGATATGCGCGGAATCGGCGATGTCTCGATCGAACCTGCGGCCTCCATATCTTCCGAGAAAGGCGGCGGAAAAAGCTTCAGGCTGGATCTTGCCGAGCCGCCCGTACAGCCCATCCGGCTGAAGATGTCGCTGAAAACGCCAGTGACGCCATGCGTGACGGGATACTCATCGACGGACGGTTCGCGGTTTCTCCTGGCACGGATTCCGGCGCTGAATCTTCCGGCGACCGTCGCTCGAGGCCGTGCCACCGTCATCCTCGACGCATCGGGCTCGATGGGCGGGAAAAATCGTGTCCGCGTCTCACGCCTGGTGAAACACCTGCAAAATACAATAGATTTAAATATATATGCGCTGGCAGAGGGCGTTCTGACGCCGGTCGCGCTCGAAACGATCGAGGGGTATGCATGCGTCGGGCCGACGTCGTGGAATGCCCTCGCGCTTCCGGAAGCTGCTTCCGAAGCCGACGGGACGCTGCTGATCACGGATGGGGAAAATCTGAGCGCCGCCCAGATCGAGACAATCTGGAATCAGGGCGGGCGCAAACCGCTCTGGGTCGCTCTAATCGCGCCGGAGGAACCGGCCGGGCTTCGCGCCGCGCTTGCCGACAAGGGCGGATGCGTCAGACTGTTCGACGAGCAGGGATGGCAGGCTGCGGAATCCTCTCTCGACACGGCAATGAAAGATCTTTGTATATCGGCACATATTGTCATGCCTGACGGAGAACGAGGCGTGCCGCTGTTCGGCAGACTTTCCGGCGGCGAAGGGGCGGAGGCGTTTCTCGTCGTTCCCGCGGCGTCGATGACGGCCCCGGTCCGCGTCGTCGACCGTGCCGACGCCGTGCTTCTCGAACTGACCGACCCGGGGGCGGGAGCTGACCGGCCTGCCCGGGGATGGCTGAATCTTCTCGCGACCCGCCAGCGGATCCACTCGCTTGCCGCCCGTCCGCAGACGCCGGAGATCGTGCGGGAAATCACCCGTCTCGGCCTCGAGCACGATCTCGCGACGGAATACACCGCGTTTCTGGCCGTTCCCGACGACGTCGCCCGAACATACGCGGAAGTGCTGAATCCGACATTCCTTGCCGCGTTCGCGACGCCATCGTTCCGCAAGGCCCGCGAGCAGTCGCGTGCCAAGGCATGTTTCGCGAACCAGCGGGTGCTGCTCGGGGCGATCGAGATGTATAACATGGACGATACAACAATGATGGATCGCGATCCGGTAACGCTGAAGATCGACATCGAGAAGCTGATCGAGACGAACTTTCTCAAGGGCGGCATATCGAAGCCCGAAACCGCCTGCGATTACCGGGGCGGCCCGGAAAGCCTGTTGGGCTCTGGAAAGATTTTCTGCGTGTGCCATGGATATGCCGACGGGGAATACGGCAAGGCCGCCGAAGATCAGTTCGTCGACGCGTGCGCCTCGGCCGGCTGCGATCCGCTCGATTTCGACATCGAGTTCCCTCCACCCCCGCCGACCGAAGGGTCTCCCCTCGAACAGTGGGTCAGGGAATACAGGTTTCTTCTCTTCATCATCCAGTTGTTTATGTAATTGTAAAAATATATGTTTCCCGGCGATTCGGAGGTTTTCTGCGATCATGCCCGAAAATCCAGTTGAAAACTGGTTCGTTACGGACTGACGACGGGTCGCGTATTTCACATTCGAGGCCCGGTATGGTACAAGGGATGGCGACCGGGGTGTGAGAAGCGGAAGGATATCCGCAAAAGAGCTGAGGAGGTTCGTATGATACGCTTCGGATGGATCGTGGTGACGATCGCGGCGGCTGTCGGGTTGGTGGTGCCCGTCGTCGCGTCTCAGATCATGAGCGGCGGGGAGACGCAGGGCGTCTTCCAGGTGGATCCGGGCAAGAAGGATATCACAGGCCTGGCGCCCGGCGTCGCGGAGCGGTTCAGCCTCCGGTTCGTCTCGGTGACGGTCGACCAGCCGACGTTCTGGCCGAACGAAGACGTGCACCTGAAAGTCGCGATGCCGGCCCGGCCGATGGAGAAGATCAAGGCGACCCTCGGCCGCAAGGATGCGGCCCCGCGCGATCTGGGCGAGTTCACGCTCAACGACGGCGGCCTGCTGGTCGAGACGATCATGAGCGGCGCGAAAAAGCCGCTCGAGGTCGGTGAATACCGGGTCGAAGTCCAGACCGCCGACGGAAGCTTCAAGGGCGACGCGACGTTCGCGATCGTCGAGGGCTCGCTCGGCGCCGTCTCGTTTGCCTACGAGTTCCAGCAGCTGACGAATGCCCAGGCGCTGGAAGAGGCACGCGCTGGCTGGTTCCTCGGCAATGCCGCCGGCGTCGGTGCCCGCTGGGGAAACGGCCTCAACGTGAAGAACGAACTTCGCGTCTTCAACAAGCCGTTCGACGGTCGCGTCACCCTCAAGACCCGCTGCATGCTTCCCGGCTGCAACGGCTGCGAGGCGGGTCCGTCCATCGAATATACGATGAAGAAAGGCGAGTTGGCGTCGGTTCTCGATGTCGGCGGCCACTCCGGCCCCTTCGAGCTGGAAGTCGTCACCGACAAGGGCAACGTGCGCAACCTGTTCGGCCGCTCGGGCCACGTCGAACGCCAGGTCAGCCTGATCTCGTCCGGCTTCACGAACCTCTTCAAGGCCACGGTGGCCCCCTATGAGAACACCGTCGCGGTTCCCGGCCGTGACATCTACCTGCTCAAGGAGGACGGCGACAAGAATGCCGCCTTCGAACTCGGCTCGGCCATGACCGGTGACGACGGCGCCGCGAAGATCACCGCGAAAGCCGACCTGGAAGGCGTGAAAGCCTGGCGACTCGTTCCGAAGGCCGACGGCGGCTTCGCCGTCGAACAGCTCTCGATGTCCGGCACCCTCAAGCGCGGAGATGACGTGACGTTCTCGGTTTCCGGCCCCTACTCGTTCGTCGCAATCGGCGGATGGGACATGAAGGAAAACGAGGAGAAAAAACAGGAAAAGGTCTTGCGTCAGGCGTGGGCGATGATTTTCACGCCGAGCTCACTGCGCGTGAAGCTCGATGTGCCGAAACAGGCCGGCCCCGAGAAAAATATAGATATAAATATTGAAACATTCGATCGCTCGAGCGGAAAGCCCCGTTCGGTGTGGGGCATTCTGGAAGTGTTCGACAACCGCGTTGCGAACCGCAGTCCGAAGGATCCGTTGATCTCGGCGACCGGCGACTCGTTCCGGAATGCATCTGCCGGTCTCTCCCGCTGGGAGGACCAGACTGGCATCCGTGTCAGGCGCAGTGTGTCGAGGGTTATGTCGGCTCCGCCGGCACCGTCGATGAACGCCGTTTTCTCGGCGAAAAAGGAAATGGCTGACATGGATGTGTCCGCCGCTCCGGCCCCGATGGCGAAAAGTCAGATGGCCATGGGCGGTGCGGCGCTGATGCCTGGGGCGTCGCCGTCTGACGAGCCCTCGGCCGAGGCGGAAAATCCTGAAGCGGTGCGCCAGGGCGAGAAAAAAGTCGTCTTCTGCCAGCTCGTGAAGACGGATGCCGCCGGGCGGGCGAAGGTCGGCGTCACGATGCCGCCTCAGAGCGGTCGGTGCAAGGCCCGGTTCGTTGCGATGTCTGGCTTCGACTACCTCGAATCGATCGGCGACGTCGACGTCGGCCGCCGCGGTGGAAACGTCGAGGTGAGCGCCCCGTCGATGCTTCTGAAAAACGCCGAGGTCAGCCTGCGTGTCTTCGCTGTCTGTGAAGGCGGAGCCGGCAAACTGAAGATCTCCGGCACCGGTCTCGGAACGCCGGTAACGCTCGATGTGCCGGCCGGCGGCAAGGAGTTCCTGGTTCCCGTCGTCGGAGGCGGAAGCGGCGAACTGCTCGCCGAGCTGACGAAGGCCGACGGAACCGTCGTCGACCGTCGCTCGGTCGCCATTCGCGATTCCGGCGAGTTCCCGGTGACGTTCACCGAGCTGATCGTCTCCGACGGATCGAAGATCGATGTGCCGCGCAACCGAGCGGTGAGCGTATTTGCAAACCCCGGCCAGTTGCTGCGCGGAATGACAGCAAATATAGTGACCACGATGAAATCCTGGTTCGGCCACAGCGAGGCACTGAGCGCCATGGCGGCCATCGACGCCATGCTGCTGCGGAGCTTCGCCGAGGGACTGCTGAATGACGACGGCCTGCGCTCGACAATAAAGGCAGATATAGAAAAAGCCGTCAAAGATCTCGACGAGACGTTCTTCGATACACGAACGAAGCTGATGCGGCCGTATCCCGGCCTCGAGGGCAACCCGATCTGGTCCGTGTGGGTGTTGAAGAACCTCCTCCAGGTGAGCAACACCCTGTCAGGAAACGCGGCACTGAAGGCCGAGTTCGCCGGCACCATCCGCGTTGCCGGCAGACTTTCCGAAGACCTGACGGCCGAGCTCGGCCGCCGGAAAGTCTCGACGGAAGAGGTGGGCCTGTTCACGCCTGGAGCTGCTGGCGGCGATCTGGTCCCGGTCGTGGTCGATGGAAAGGTCATCTACCGCGCCGTCACGGATTCGGCGGTCGTGAACTGGTTCGTGAAGGAGATGATGCCCGCGCTCGATATCCCGAACAGTCCCGGCTTCAGGGAACTCGACGAACGTTTCATCCGGAACTACGACACCTACCGCTTCCTGCGCGCCTTCGAACGCACGGGTTCGCTCTACTACCTGCTGCTCAACGCGAAAGCGTTGTATCTGCAGAAGAATCCGTCGTTCGACCAGGTGTTTCGTACGATCGCACGCGGCATGATCCTGACCGGCGAGCCTGGCCTGATCCAGGGGCCCGCGATGCTGGGCGGCGTGTATGGCGCCCCGCAGACGGTCGTGAAGTTCCTCGATCTGCTCGTCACGATGGCGAAGGAGAAAGCCGGCAAACCCGCCGGTGACGTCGTGATCGAAGCGGTCGGCAAACCCGCCGAAACGCTGAAGCTCGGCGAAAAGCCGGTTCAGTTCACGACGGAAGCCGGTGAAATCAGCTTCACGGCGGCGAAGCACGCGATCGCGCTGATTGAAAACCGGCGCCCGATGCTGATGAGCGAGTATCTGACGAAAACCGGCTTTTTCAAGGTCAGCCAGGATGACGCTTCGATCGGTGTCGGCGAAGAACGCACGATCGTGGTCGAGCTCGACAAGACCCTCGATCCGGTCGACTACTACGCCGTCATCGCGCTTCCGTCGGTGGTCTCGCTGCGCCAGACCGAGGACATCCTCGCCGACTATCGCGGTCAGCTCCTGTATGGCCAGAAGTCCGGCGGCGGCGAACGGATCCAGTTCGTGACCGTGCCGTTCCGTGGCTTGCGCACGATGAAACTCGTCATCGAGGGCGCCCTTCCCGGCAAGAGTCACGGCTTCGTGATGGTCCGTCACCAGGCGAACCCGGCCGTCATCCAGACGGTCGAGATCCCGACGATCACGTGCAGGTGATGAACGACACCCGTCCCCGCAGGAATCCGGCACATCGGATCCCTGCGGGGATTCTCCTCATGCTCCTGTTGTTAAGCGGCGCATCGTTTGCGGGCGATGCTGATGAGGTGCCGCGGTTCCGGCTGTACGGCACCTGGGGAACCGCTGGACATGCTGACGGCCAGCTCATGCACCCGATGGCGATGGCCGTTTCCCCCGACGGGAAGCGGCTTGCCGTCTGCGATACCGACAACAACCGCGTC
>MWAR01000203.1 GCA_002068715.1 bacterium ADurb.Bin374 | reverse complement strand
TTGGCGATGACCGTAAAGAGCGTTTCACCGGTTTCGGGGTTGACCAGATCGACCGAAAAGTCTTCTTTCGCCGGCTCCGCTTTCACGTCGCCCCGAACGGAAGTGGGGGGAGCCTTGGGAATCTCGGCCTCGAGTTCGGGCACCTTAAGATATGCCTGCGACACGCCGCTTCCGCCGCCGCCTCCACCCCCGCCGCAACCGACACAGGCGAAGCACAAAGCGACGATCAGCGTCGCGAGAAACGTCCGGAGCAGGGTTCTGACAACCATCCTGAAATCCTCCAATGATATTTGATATAATATATATATTCTATATTATTTCTTATGAATTACAATACTACCCCCCTCCCCGAAAATGTCAAGTTCCTTTTTTATTCTCAGTATTCAGTTCTTCTCCTGCATTGAGATTGAGCAGGGAGCGTTTCAAACGCGCTCCACACCCCCTCGCCATGGTTTCAAACTTCGAACATTTCATGTCGTACCCTTGTGGCCCCCGGGGAGCGGTTGGTATAATCAGTAAAATTGCCGTATTCAACCCTGTCGGCCGGAGGTTTTCGATATGAGACGCATGCCACACAATCGCCTGTTTTTCCTGGTGGTGATGGCCCTGTTGATTGCCCTGCCAGTCTTTGCGGGGGCATCCTTCGAGCTGACCACGGCGGGCGTGCGCTACGTCGTCCGGGACGACTCCGGCCAGATCGTCCAGGCGGTGAAGCCTGAATATGACACGGCTTCCGGCAAATATTATGTCCGTGACGGGGCGAACCGCGTCATCGCACAGAACCTTTCGACGGAAGCGGCGATGTCGCAGATCAAGATCGTGGCGCCGGTCGAGGGCAATACGCATAGCGTCAAGACCAGAGATTTCCTTGGGAACACCGTTCCCGTCCTTCGCGAACTTTCCGCCGGCGACGGGCGGTATCAGCAGCTGAAGAGCTATATCGAAAACGATGCGGGTCTCAGGAACATCGTTTCGATGCAGGTCGAGGCGCGCAACACGAAGATCGAGCGGCTCCAGCAGGAGATCAACTCGGGCGTGCGCGACGCGAAACTGGCCGAGTGGCTGGTCAGCGACCTTAAGAAGCCGGTGTATCTCGAAGTGGGCGATTCCGGCTCGATCTATCACGATTCGAAGGGGTTCGTCCTCGCCGAAACCGATACGAACGGCCAGGTCACGTACCGCGACAACAGCAACGCGAACCGGCTCGTCATTCCGGCCGACAGCGAGGCGTTCCAGGGCGGCATGAACGACTCGTCGGCGGCCTCGGTCATCGCGCACGAAGTCGGCCACATGATCATGGACCAGACCTACGAGTCGCCGAATTATCCCAAAACGGGGTATGCCGGCCCTCATGCGAAGAACTCGGTCACCGACGAGGGGTTCGCGTATTCCGAGGGGTGGGCCGAAGCGATCGAGACGCTGGCGAACAAGGATCGCCTCGACAACTCGAGTTCCTGGCGCGTTCAGAGTCAGAAGAACATCGCCGAGAACAAGTTCATCTTCAAGAATCAGGGCGTGGTCAGCGGAGCGAACGACGGTCTGCTGAAGAACGGCAGCGAGCAGCTTTCGACCGAAGGCGTCAACGCGTCGCTGTTCTACAAGATGCTCACCGACAACCGCATCCAGGCGCCGTATCAGAAAGTGCTCGACGTGTTCGAGTCGGCCAAGCCGCAGACCTACCGCGACTTCCTCCAGTCGTACATCCAGAAGTATCCGGAAGACCGCAGCTACATCATCAAGCAGTTCCTCGAGAACACGAAGTATACGACGGTCGATTCAACCGCCACATCCAGATACAAAGCCCTTTTCGATGCCGAACAGGCCTGGAAGAACTCCCCGAACGACGCCTCGCTCGAAGCGGCCTACAGACAACAGCAAGCCTCCTACAACCAGTGGAAGGAACAGGCCTACCAGCAGACGGTCGTCGACGGGAAAATCGACCGGGCGGTCGAAGGCGGCGCGGCGTATGCCTATTCCGACGACACGTCGAAGCAGTTCCGGCAGCTCAAGCTCAGCGAAACCCTCCTGAGGGGCAAGAAAGCGCTCGGCGTCGGACTGGAACGTGCCGCCGACTCGATCAAGCAGTCGTTCAGCGTGAAGAACGTCGCGATCACGGCGGGAACGTCGATCGCGGTCAACCTGGTCAGCCAGATCGCCTCGGGGGAAAAGCCGAGCCTCAAGCAGGCCCTGTCGGCCGTCGCCTCGATGCAGTTCGTCGGCAACGTCGTCGGCAGCTCGATGGGCGCGGCGGCGGGTCATGTCATCGCCCCGCTGATCCAGACATTCGTCCCGATTCCGGTCGTGGGGGCCATCGCCGGCTCCCTGCTTCCGACCCTCACCTCGATCGCGGGCGGCCAGTTCGGCGGCAATCTCGGCGCCGGCATGAGCTTCAAGGAAGCCCTCAAGAGCCTCGACCCCGTCGCGATCGCCGGCCAGGCCGTCGGCTCGACCGTGGGCTCGATGCTCGGCGCGATGATTCCGATCCCGGTCGTGGGGCCGATGATCGGCGGCATGCTGGGCGGGTTCCTCGGTGAGAAGCTGTTTACCGGCATCGCGAAGCTGTTCGGCCGCGACAAAAAAGCGAAGAAGAGCGAGACGGCGGCGACGACGACCGCGCCCGCTCCCCAGATGATGCTCCAGGACACCGAATCCGAGCCGGTCGTTAAAACGGCGCCGAAGGCGCGTGAGTCGTATGACCCGGTCCGGCTCGACGCCTCGATCGACTGCATTCCCTACGCGAACATGCACAAGAACCTGCGCGTCGTGAAGGACGAGTATGAGGCGGCGTACAAGAAATACGTTCAGGCCGCCGCGTCGGGCAACCAGGCACAGGCACAGGCCATGCTCAACGCCTTCGTCCAGCAACGCGAGCGGTATCGCCGGGCCCTTGGCGCCTACACCAAATGATCTGATCGCGCGTCCAGCACCGATCGGACCTTTGCGGCAAGAGCACCGATCGTGAACGGCTTTTCAAGAAGCATGACGTTTCCGTCGAGAATGCCGTGCCGGGCGATGACGTCCGCCGTATAACCAGAAATATACAATACCTTCATATCCCCGCGCAGGGCCAGAACCCGGTCCCTCAGTTCCCTGCCGTTCATTTCGGGCATGACCACGTCGGTGATCAGCAGATCGATTCGGCCGGCATGTTCACCGATCAGGGAAATGGCCTGCCGCGGCGAGCCGATCGCGATAACGGTGTAGCCTTTTCCTTCGAGAGCCGTTTTCATGAGTTTGAGAAGCTCCGGCTCGTCCTCGACCAGCAGGATCGTCTCGGTTCCTTTCTCGGCATCCCCGGCACTCACGCCGGCAATCCGAGAGGGTTCAGACCGGTCGCGCGGCAGATGGATCCTGAAAACGCTCCCTTTTCCCGGCTCGCTCTCGACGGCGATGAATCCGTCGTTCTGCCTCACGATGCCGTACAGAGTCGCGAGACCGAGCCCCGTGCCTTCACCCAGTTTTTTCGTCGTGAAGAACGGTTCGAACAGGTGGCCCAGAGTGTTCTCATCCATTCCACACCCGGTGTCGCCAATCGAGAGAACCACGTATTCGCCGGCCCGGGCGTCGGGGAACGAGGCGACGCGAGACTCGTCGACGAGCTCGTTCGCGGTTCGGATGGTGATCACCCCGCTGCCCGAGATCGCATCCCGAGCGTTGACGGTTAGGTTCGCGAGGACCTGATCGAGCTGGGCCGGGTCCATTTTCGTGGTCCACAGGTTGTTTCCCGGGCTGAAGACAAGCTGAATGCTTTCGCCGATCAATCGGCGGAGCATCTTCAACGAGTTCGTCACCGCCTCGTTCAGATCGATCGGACGCGGCTTGATCGCCTGTTTTCGGGCGAAGGCGAGGAGCTGGCGCGTCAGACCGGCCGAATGATCGGCCGCCCGCCTGATCTCCCGGAGGCTGTTGGCGACGCGCGATTCAGCATCGAGATCACACAGGGCAAGATCGGCATGGCCGATGATCACGCCAAGCATGTTGTTGAAATCATGGGCCACGCCGCCGGCCAGGCGCCCAACCGATTCCATTTTCTGGGAATGGAGCAACTGTTCCTGAAGTCTGGACGCCTCTTCCGTTGCCAGACGGGCTTTTTCCTCGGCTTGCTTTTTCGCGGTGATATCCTCCGCAATGGCCAGAAGAACCTGATCGCCCTCGTGATCGATCAACTGGAGATGCACCTCGACCGGATACCGGCTTCCGTCAGCCCGGTGATGGGTCGATTCGATGATCAGCTGCTGCTTTTCCCTCGTGAGGAGCGGGGCGATGAATCGCTCGAACTCTTCGAGGGCGAACGCCGGATTCAGAGCGACAGGGCCCAGCCGGCGCAACTGCTCGAAGGTATATCCGAGATTCGTCAGGGCCCCCTGGTTCGCGAATCTGAGCCCCCCTGTCTTCACGTCAATAATGTAGATTTCGTTCATGCTTGCGCGGATCGTCTCGGTCAGCATCACGCGCTCTTTTTCCATCGCCCGCTCGGCCGCCTGGCTGCGGAACACGAGAACGACGCCGATCGTCGATCCCTCCTCATCCCTGATCGGCGCTGCGCTGTCGGCAATCGGCGTCTCGCGTCCGTCGCGCGAAAGCAGCAGGGTCTGACTGGTCAGACCGACACCCGCACCCCGGCGAAGAACGGAATCGACAGGACTTTCGACCGGCTGCCGGCTTTTTTCGTGGACGATCCGGAAAATATCGGGAAGCGGCTTTCCGCGCGCCTCATTCTCTCCCCATCCCGTCAGGGTTTCCGCGACCGGATTCATCCGCAGGACCCGGCATTCGCAATCGGTCGTGATGACGGCGTCGCCGATGCTGTACAGCGTCGCGCGAAGGCGTTCCTCGCTGGCCTGGAGGGCGATCCGGGCATCCTTCTGACACAAGCGGTTCACAAGCAGCGCCCCCAGCAGCATCGTGATCGTTGGATAAATGACGATCACGGGCACGGCGACGCCGGACAGCACCTTCCAGCCCAGGTCGCCCGGAAGCGTGAGCATCAGCAACAGCATGACGATATGAACGATCACGCCGAACAGGAACAGCTCCGATCTCGACATGGCTTCGAGCGACTCCCTGCGGAATCTGCGCCAGAGCAAGGCAATTCCGCCGGAAGCGAAAACCACCGAGGTTCCCGTCCAGGCGCCGACGCCGCCGACGATGAACACCCGATTCAACGCCGTGATGAGCATCGCGAGAAGCGTGGGAACCGTTCCGAGGAACAGTCCGCTGACACTGATCAGAACTGATCTCGTATCGTAAATGATGCCGGGCGAGAAATGTAGGGGCGTGAGAGAGATCGCGACACCTATACTTCCAAGGATGATGCCGCTGAATACAAGACCGCCGAGCGAGGGCGCGCCGCGCCGGCTCGAGACGACGATATCATGGAGCAGAACGAGCGTCAGCAGAAGAGATGCGTTGTGGATCAGGGGCAGGATCATTCCGCCGCTCACGTTCTCTCTCCCTCATGCACGGGTATCGAATCTCAAGAACTCACATGGTATCCCGCACCATTCTATCACGTCGAACCGACCG
The DNA here is from genome assembly GCA_002068715.1 of bacterium ADurb.Bin374. The sequence goes on along the minus strand of MWAR01000203.1, from coordinate 123 downwards.
CCCTGGCAGCGCGATCCGTTTCCGGTCGTTACCGGAGAATGACGATACGTCCGTTCGCGGCAAGCCGCTCGTTCCCGCGCGCGACCCGCGCCCGGAGCAGATACACGCCGTTCGCAACGGCGG
>MWAR01000202.1 GCA_002068715.1 bacterium ADurb.Bin374 | reverse complement strand
GCGCGGCGGGAAGCGGGTTTCTACCCCTGCGAGACGTGCCGGCCCAGGAAACGGGTGCGCCGAGCGGGCCGTTGCGATCGAAACTTCGAGGGGATACTCGAAGATGGAAAATTTGCCGGGGAAGGAATGCAGATACGGCTCAGTAGGCAATGCCGAGGTGGGGGGGCATACCAGTTCGCGGAATCTGTATGTCTGGAGCAGCGGCTTGCGGATCGGCCTGTTGAACTCATCGGAGCGAACGGTGACCAGGCTTCCCGGCGGCGTGACGAGGGGGAGTCGCTTCGTCCGTTTCCAGTGGGGGCGAAGCTGGGCGGGGAGACGGTCGGGAAAACAGAACGGAATGTAGGGCCGCATCTCCTTGGGCTCGAGAGCCCCATCATCGGACGTCGATGATGCGGGCCTCGAAGGCGGGGTGATGTATGCCTTGACGCCGACGAGAAGCCTCGAGACTTTTTCCTTGAGGAGGAGCCGCTCCTGGTTGATCGTGTCGAACGATGTCACGATCTCGTGTTCGCGGGTTTCGGCCGCCTGACGCTGGATTTTCTCGGCTTCGAATTCCGCCTTGAGGTTCGTGAACGCCGTCTGGAACTCGGTTACGGCGACGCGGGCCTTCTCGAGATCGTCCCGAGCCTTCTCGTGTTCGGCGGAGAGGCTTTTGAGCTGTTCCTGCAGTCTGTCGATCTGCCTGGACGACTCCTCGGCTGAGGCGCGGAGGGCTGCGAGCTCGAGCTCCTGCTTTTTTTCCTGCTCCGACAGGGCCTGTTCGTTGCACTTGCTCAGTTCTAGCCGTGCATTGAGGTCCCTGACTTGCGACTGGTACTGAAACGCCTCCTGCTTGAGCTCGAAGATCTGCTTCAGGAGATCCTGGTTCGTGGCGCCGGCCTGCTTTTGTTCGAGAATCGAGTCGGCGAGGTTGAGCTTCAGCCTGCGGAGCTCATCCTGGAGGGCGACGACATCGGGTTTCTCTTTGTCCGCATCGGCCAGTCGCGCCTTGAGCCGATCGATCTCGGCGTTCTGTTTCTTCATCTCCTCGAGGAGAGCCGCTTCTGAAGCACTCTGCAAGCGCATCTGCTGGAGCTCGAACGTGCGCTCCTCGAGAAGCTCCTCGGTCTTCCGGAGTCTGTCGGTGAGGGGGCCTGAATTAGACTCGATGAGGGCGAGGGCGTTGATCCGTTCTTTCAGCTGCCGGTTCTCCGCCTCGAGCCGTTCGGCGCGCTCGGTGAGGCCGGAGGCTGTCGACCCGGCGCCCGGCTTCAGTGACTGGAAAATGCGCTCGCGTTGCCGGGCGAGCTCATCGATTTCACGGGCGAGCGCATCCATATCCTCGATGCTGTGATCGGGATCGGATGTGTGTCGGGGGGCCCGCGGATCGGTCATGGTCGGGGCCACCCGTCAGGCGTCAATGGCGGTAGAGGCAGACGGAAATATTGTCGGCGCCTCCGTTCATGTTGGCGCACTCGATCAGGTGCTGGGCGAGCTGCTTGAGATTCGAATTGGGCTGGGAAGCCTGCTTCTCGACCATGTCCTTGATCGTGCGTTCGTCCACGAAGCCGCACAGGCCGTCGCTTCCGAGGACCAGGACGTCCCCAGTGAAAATCGGAAGCCGTGAACACTCTGGCTCGACCGTGGCTGCAACGCCGAGCGCGCGCGTGATGACGTTCTTGTTCGGATGCTTTTCCGCCTGGTCGGGGGCGATCTTGCCGGCGTCGATCATCTCCTGGACAAGGGAATGGTCGCGGGTGAGCCGTTTCAGACGGCCTTCCCGGTGCATGTAACACCGACTGTCGCCGACGTGGCACAATGTAAGCATATCACGAGATACAATAGCGATAACGATTGTCGTGCCCATGCCTTCCATGTCGGGGTTTGCCTGGGCCTTGGAGAAAATCGCCTCGTTCGCCTCTTTGCAGTAGCCGCTCAGCGTTTCCCGAAGATCGGCTGCGAGGACGGTTTCGACATTCTCCGACAGGAGGCTGGCCTGGAGCTTGTCCTTGACGGTTTTCACGGCGAGCGAGGACGCGAGCTCGCCGGCGGCGGCGCCGCCCATGCCGTCAGCCACGATCAGGGCCGTGAACGACTCCTGGACGCCAGTGCAGCTGCACCAGCGCCACTGGAAGCTCTCTGTGAAGTCCTCGTTGTTTGGCCGGACCATGCCTTTGTCACTCATGCTGAAAAAGTTCATGTGATTCCTCTCAGGCGGAACTTACGGGCATTTTAACTTCTGGCCGGGGGCAAGTCAACGCATCATATAGGTGTTTGTAGGCTTGTTGCAGGCCTGCATGCCGGCCGGGCAGACGACAGCTCGATCCAATCGGGGATCGTCGCCGGATGGGCGGCGGCCTGCCCGGGAACGACCGCCTTGAACTTCGAGGAAAACCGCCGCTCCTTGAGTTCGAGCATCGGCATCACAAGCGACGGGAGGACGCCGATGGGGGAAAAGGTGAATTCGAACTCCCGCTTCCGGAAAGAAATCCGTCTGCCTGCGCCCAGTCCCGTTACGTCGTGCAGCCTGTACCGCCCGGCCGTCATATTGAGCGGTATTCGAACGAATGGGAGGGCGGCCGTGCGCGAAGACGGCGCCGTGTCCGACGCGAACTTCGGACGAGGGAGAGCAGGAATCGCGAGCTTCGCAGGTGGCGGCGCAACGGGGCTCAGGAGAGCGTGGCAGGTGATCGTGGCCGGAGCGAGATCCACGATGTGCAGCGCCTGATAGGCGTCTTTCGGAAGGGCGGGCAG
>MWAR01000201.1 GCA_002068715.1 bacterium ADurb.Bin374 | reverse complement strand
GCAGACTTTCTCATCAACGGCCTTTCCGATCCATCCTGGGTCATCCGGAAACGCGCCGCGGAGCTGCTGACGGCGCTCGGCCCACGCATCTTCGACCGTCTCTCCGCTTGGTTCGGACGCGGCGACTCGCTGATGAAACACCAGATCGTTAACATCATCGTGGATCTCCTCGGCGAACGTTCCCTTCCCCTCGTGCGCAGGCTTCTCAGCAGCACCGAGCAGGAATACCGCATCCTCGCCGTCGAGAGCCTCGGCAGACTTCCCGGAGACGAGCCCGCGCAACTGCTTCTTCGCTGTCTGAGCGACCCGCACCGGATCGTCTCGGATTACGCCTCCGAGTGCCTCGCCCGCAAACAGAACCTGAACCTTGATCTTTTGCTCGAGCATCTCTCGACCGACGACGAGAACCTCCGGTTCCTCGTCATCAAAACGATCGGCAGTATCGGCGGGCTCGCATTGAATCCCATCATCCGCATCCTCGAACAAGGCAACAAACAGGAACGTCTGTTCCTGCTCGGCGTTCTTCAGCGCATTACGCCGAACCCCAAGCTGATCGACGTTCTCATCTCGCTTCTCGGCGATCCAAACTGGCCGGTCAGGAACGCAACCGCGAACTGCCTGCGCTCGTATGGGGAAGTCGCGGTGCCGGCCGTCGTGCGCATGCTGAACGCTCCGAGCGAGGATATCCAATACTGGTCGAAACGCATTCTTCTCTTGATGGGGCCCGCGGCCGTGACCGTCCTTACGACCATTCTCGAGGAGGGAACCGACGGTTCGCTCATTCCCCACATCATCGCGGCGCTCCTGGCCATGAACAGCGCCGAAGCGGTCCCGGCCGTGACAAGGTTCCTGCAGCAAAGCGACGACAACCGCGTCAACTCCGTCTTCGCGGGCATCGGCGAAATCACCTCGCGGGAAGTGGTCGAGAACATCCTCAATCTGCTGACGCATCCCGAGGAGCGCATCGCGCGGTGGCTGGCCGTCCTCCTGAGCAAGGTCCGGAAGCCGCATCTGAAGAGATCCGTGCTGCTCGGGCTCAATCACTCCAACGAAACATGCCGCTACTACGTGCTCGATGCCCTGAAACACTGGGGCAACCTGACGGAAGCGGAACTGAAAGGCATCATCAGGCAGCTCGAACTCGAAAAGACCCGGCGGAACATCCTGGCCGTCGCCGACGTGCTTTCCGGGTATCCCCTCCCCTTCGTGATCTTCGCCATCAAGGAGTATCTGAAGATCTGCAATGCCGACCTGATGCTCGACCTGATGCTCATCTTCGCAACCGTCGATCATCAGGGCTTCGGGCCGATGCTCGCCGAACTGCTGAATATGCGTTCGGAACTCATCCAGATCGAGCACATCGAACGCGTCGGCAAGGTGCTCGGCCTCATCTTCAAGGCCAGGCCCGAAGGCATCCTGCAGGGCCTCTCCTCGCCGACGATGGCATTCCGCCTCTGCTGCATCGTCGCCCTCGAGCAGATCGAGGACAAACGCGTCGCGTTCGCCCTCATGGACAACCTGAACACGCGCGACACGCCCGAGATCCTCGAGCGGGCCGTGAAAATCCTCGCACGCTTTTTCTTCTCCGATGATTTCCGGCTGAAAGGCGCCGTCACGGACTTCCTCCTCTCCCTCGGGCTGGTCATCGTCAAACCGCTTTCCGAGTTCGTCGAAACAATAGAGAACGATATAGACAGGAAAGCGCTCGTCGACCTGATCGAGAGCGTCGGCGGAAAGGTGGAACAGAGCCTCCTCCGGAAGAAGGGGGAGCAGAAGGTGGTCCTGTCGGACGACCATCTCGACAACGTGCTCGAACGGCGCAAGCAGGCCATGGCCGAACTCGAGAAATACGACCGGATCATCCAGGAAGCCCACACCCTCGAGCTCACCATCATGTTCACCGACGTCAAGGGCTATACCGCGTTCAGCGCCAAGGCCTCCCTGTCCGAAGTCATGTCGATGCTCAAGCAGCATGACGAGATCATGATGCCGATCATCGAAAAGCACAGCGGCAAGATCGTCAAGAAGATCGGCGACGCGTTTCTGATCATCTTCGAACAACCCGCCAAAGCACTTCTGGCGGCGATCGCCATCCAGAGACGCCTGAAGGAACACAACACTTCCACCTCCGAGGAGCACCGGCTCGCGCTTCGCATCGCGATCAACACCGGCTCTGTCATCTGCCGCGAGAACGACGTGTTCGGCGATGCCGTCAACGTCGCATCACGCCTCGAAGGCATCGCGGATGCCGGCGAAATCGTGATTTCAGAGGCGACGTCGACGCAGGTCGACGCCACGATTTTCGAGCTGCTCCCTCACGGCGAGCACAAGCTCAAAGGCATCGAAAAGCCGGTGAAAACATTCCGCGTCGCCTGGTGACTGGTTCTTCCCATTGAAGCCAGCAGCACGAACGACAGGTTCATCGTTTCGTTCGTGCCGAGCCTGTCTAAGCCCTAGAGCCGAGGTGCGCCGCGACAACCGTCTTGGCACGCAGGCGGACGTTAAGAACGCTGTTCAGGCGGCGGGCTTCGGGGCAAACGGCGGTTTGTGCGCAGCCGCGGCCGGTTTGGCCTGCGTTCCAGGCTTTTCCGCTGCCGCCGGAACCGTCTGCGTGGAGCCGGCGATATTGAAACCGCGTTCCTTGAGGTGCGTTTCGAACGTCTTCTTGTCTTCGGCGTTCTTGATGCCGTCCTCGAAGGTGATCCGGCGACGCACCACGAGATCCTCGAGGCACTGGTCCATGGTGACCATGCCGTCGTTCCGACCGGTCTGCATGATCGAGAGGATCTGGTCGATCTTGTCTTCCTTGATGCAACGCCTCACTGGCATGTTCCCGACGAGCACCTCATAGGCCAGGACGCGGCCCGACGAGAGGTAGGCTGGAATGAGCCGCTGGGAAACGATCGCGCGCAGCGTTCCGGCCAT
>MWAR01000200.1 GCA_002068715.1 bacterium ADurb.Bin374 | reverse complement strand
AAGGCCGCGGCAGCGGCGAGAACGAGCGGCGGAGCCGCCCGGAAGAGAAGTCCCGCCAGCCGCGGAACGGCGATCAACAGCACCGACAGGCCGGCGAAGAGCATGCCGGTCAGTGAACCGCCATCCGTCCAGAACGGAGAATCGTAGATCCAGAGGAACTCGCCCGGCATCGTCAACCTGACCAGCTCGGCGACCAGCAGAACCGCGGTGAGGCTGTGGAAAGCCAGGAACAGCGCGGGAGATGCCGGGGAACGGCGGCCGGGGTTATTTATATTCTTTGATATATTATATTCCAGTGGTGGTGAGGAGGGTGATGCCATAGATCACTTCGGCCATCTGGACCGCGCTTTCGGCGACGAACTCGAAGGAATCATCGCCGCTTCGCGTCATCTTCGGGATCCACGAGATCCGGTCGATCAGGGTCATGTCGGCAACCCTGATGCCGAGCTGAAGCGGGGGCGAGATCAATGGGGGCTCCATGCCGGAAGCGCCCTTGATCGCACGTTTGATCTCTTCCCGGAGGGCATCGCACACCCGTTTGGGATGGATGCACGCAGCCGACCGGACGCCGATGGGATACTTGGTGATCACGGTCGGCGCCGACGGGATGTTGGTGTTCACCTGTTCGATCGTCTTCGAATCGCCAGAGACGAGAATCGTCGGCACCTTGCGCTCGCCCGCCACGAGGGACAGAACATCGAACTCCCCGATGGGGGAGCCGAACAAATCGAACCGCAACCGATCGGAGTAGGTGTGGGGAATCACCCCGTCGGGCGAGCCGGACCGCGCGTGCGCTCCGAGCAATACCAGGCCGCAGAACGTCTGGTCGAGCTGGTCGAAGCCGGCGGTGGGCCGGAATCCGCCCCTAATCAGCGTGACGCTCGGAGGAAGCCGCTCGATCAGCAGGTTCCGGCCGTTGCCGTGGAAGTCGTTGACGAAGATTTCCTCGACGCCCGTTTCGAGCGCACCCGCGCAGACGGCGTTCACTTCCTCGGTGAACTGCCAGCGCGCCTGCTCGATCTCGGACGAGTCCCCGTCTCCGATCTGTGCCGGGGAAACGACGCCCGCGACACCTTCCATATCTGCTGCTATATATAGTTTCACGACTGACGGTCACTCCTTCGACGAGTATCGCCCGGCCTCCGGCACACCGGCCCAGCCGGTTTGACACGTCATGTTAACATATCCGACATGACGACACCAAACGCCCCGACCAGACTCACCCTGGTAAGCCCTTTCCAGCCGCGCGGCGACCAGCCAAGGGCCATCGAGCAGCTGGCGGACTGGATCGAGGGAGGCCGGCGTTACACAACCCTTCTCGGGGTCACCGGCTCCGGCAAGACGTTCACGATGGCGACCCTCGCGGCGCGCATCCAGCGGCCGATTCTCGTCATCACGCACAACAAGACCCTCGCCGCACAGCTGTACAGCGAGTTCAAGGAGTTCTTTCCGGAAAACGCGGTCGAGTATTTCGTCAGCTATTACGATTACTACCAGCCTGAAGCCTACATCCCCACGACCGACAGCTACATCGAAAAAGACTCGGACATCAACGAGGAGATCGACCGGTTCCGCCACTCGGCGACCGCCTCTCTCTTCATGCGGCGTGATGTCATCGTCGTCGCGTCGGTCAGCTGCATATACGGCCTCGGCTCGCCCGAAGACTATCTCGGCCTTCGTCTTTCTCTGCGGCAGGGCGACGTCCTGCCTCGCCAGGACCTGTTGAAGCGGCTCAGCGAGATCCAGTATTCCCGCAACGACATGGATTTTCATCGTTCCCGGTTCCGGGCGCGCGGCGAGACGATCGACATCTTCCCGGCATCGAGCGAGGAGGCGATCCGCGTGCGCTACTTCGGCGACGAGATCGACCGCATCGAGCGGTTCGACCCGCTGACCGGTGAAGTCATCGCCCGCCCGCCGGCAATCGAGATCTTCCCAGCCCAGCACTTCGTCACCACGGTTGAAAAGAAGGAACGCGCGTTCGCCGCCATCGAGGCCGAGATGATCGAGCGTGTCAAGCTGTTCGAGAGCCGCGGCAAGGCGATCGAGGCGCAGCGCATCAACGAGCGCACCCGCTACGACCTCGAGATGATGAAGGAAACCGGCTTCTGCAAGGGCATTGAAAACTACTCCCGCCACCTGGCCGGCCGCGAGCCGGGAAGCGCGCCCGACACGCTCGTCGACTACCTTCCCAAGGACTGCCTGATCATCCTCGACGAGTCCCACATGACAGTTCCGCAGCTGCGCGGCATGTGCCACGGCGACCGCAGCCGCAAGCAGACGCTCATCGATTTCGGCTTCCGCCTCCCCTCCGCGCTCGACAACCGCCCACTCAATTTCGACGAGTTTCTCGGCAGGAAGCGCCAACTCCTGTTCGTTTCCGCCACCCCCGGCCCATGGGAGCTCGAAGTTTCGGAATCCTGCATTGCAGAGCAACTGATCCGGCCGACCGGTCTGCTCGACCCGCAGATAACCGTCGTTCCGACCGAAGGCCAGATCGACCACCTGATGGACAAAATCCGCGACCGCCTCGACCACGGCGAACGCGTGCTAGTGACGACGCTCACCAAACGCATGGCACAGGAACTCTCGGGCTACCTCACCCAGATGGGAATTCCCGCGCGATATCTGCACGACGAAATCGAGACGCTCGAGCGCATCGAGATTCTGCGCGACCTGCGGGCCGGCGTCTTTTCGGTGCTGGTCGGCATCAACATGCTCCGCGAGGGACTCGATCTGCCCGAAGTCTCGCTTGTGGCGATTCTCGACGCCGACAAGGAAGGCTTCCTGCGGTCAGCCTGGGCGCTGATCCAGACCTGCGGCCGCGCCGCCCGTAACGTCCGCGGCGAGGTCATCATGTATGCCGACAAGACGACCCCCTCGATGAAGACCTGCATCGACGAAACCGCCCGCCGCCGTGAAATCCAGGAGCGGTACAACAAGGAAAACGGAATCGAGCCGGCATCGATCGTGAAAAAACTGCCGAAAATGTTCCTCCCCGGCCAGGAAGGTGGCGAGCAGGGGACCGGAGGAAAGATCGACCGGGACCGCCTTGCGGAACTGGTCAGGGAACTCCAGGCCGAGATGGACAAAGCCGCCCGCGAGCTTCAGTTCGAGCGCGCCGCGATGATCCGCGACGAGATCATCGCCCTCCAGGACGAACATCTCGAAGCCGACGTTCTCATGGGCCTCGGAAAAGCGCTCCGCTCCGGTCGCGACCGGAGTATGGCCAAGAAGCGCAACCCCCGCCGCTCCCGTTCCCCCCAGAAGCCGGGCTGAGCGTTCCTCGCAGACTAGCGGCGGGGCGGGTCCGGCTGAACTGCGCCATCCGGGTGCCGCCGGCTCACTTCCCGCATCGTGTGGGTAGGGTCTGAAACCGGCCCCGGCGTGTGTGCCGGAAGTTCAGCGAACCGGTTTGAGAGGCTTGTGAAAGACGTCGAAGGGGATGTCTTCCTTCAGCTCGATGCGCAGGAAATTCAGGATATCCATCGCCAGGGAGCGCATCTTCTCGCTGTCCGTCCAGAAAAGTTCGAACACGACGCGCTCGGCTTCTTTTCTGAGCACCTTGAGATCGCTCGCGGAATGGTTGATCTTCAGATTCTCGATGTGAGCGGCGATCTTGTAAAACTCGGCGCTGATCAGCTCGGGGCCTTCCGGGGAATCGTCGAATCCCTTGGGGAAATTCGGGTATTTCTCGCAATATTCTATTTCAGCAGCTATATGACGAAACAGCGCCGGCTTTTCCTCGAGGCCCATCCGGACAGCCAGCAATTGAGCCGCGATGACACGGGAATCATCGTTCTTCTTCGCATACTGGAGCGCGGCCACGAGATCGTTGATGCCTGCATACGCCGAGTTGATCGAGCCGCAGGTGTACAACATCTTTTTGAGAACGACGTCTTTCGTGAGCTGATACGCGTCCCGGTGCAACGTCGCGAACTCGGGGGTCACCGCCCCGGCAGGCGTTCCAAACGACAACGCATACGCAATGACGAAGATTCCAAGAATGGACGCAATCGTTCGTTTACCCATGCATGTATTGTACACACCATAGGGTTGCTTGGCAACCTGCGCGTGGCAAAAACGCGCGTACGGCAGTATGCGCCTACGGGTGGTGGGTCGAGGCGTGGTCGACGAGTCGGTCGAGTTCGGAGCGGAGTTTTCGGAGTTCCTCGACACGGCCGTTGAGAACGAGATACTGGAAATTCGGGTTCCGGAAGATCTCCATCTTCCGGAATTCCGGCTCGAGGAACCAACCTTCCGTCAGGCGCTGGATCAGCATATTCGCAGGCGCAATCAGAAGAGCGACCGCAAACGAGGGAAGAATCTGCGCCCACCAGGAGGTTTCGTCGATGTATTTCTGCAGATCGTTCTGGAGGACGTTTTCGACGGTTTTGTACAGGGCCGCCGTACCCAGCGTCAGCAGCATGTAATACACACCCGTGCCGATGACAACGTCGATATCTATCAGTTTGAACCGCATGGTGGCGTACACGACGATGATCATGAAGGCAAGCGTCGCCCACTCGACGATCGGAAACTCGAACACCCAGAATATCTGATGGCGAAGCAGCATGTCATGAAGGGCACACAGGCAGTAGAACGCCTCGCCGAGAAGGATGAACTCCACCCTCCGGCGCATCATCTCGTCATCGTGCGTCAGCCGCGCCCTGACGAGCCTGTAGGCGATGCGCACCAGCAGG
>MWAR01000199.1 GCA_002068715.1 bacterium ADurb.Bin374 | reverse complement strand
GATGAGATCGCGGATCTTCATTCCATCGCGGAAGATATATTCTCCCGGGCGGCGCACGGCGCCGGAAATCGTCACGACGCGCGTATCCGCCTCAACCTCTTTGTTCGAGAAGATTCTGATGGTGTCGAGCCCGTGGAGGGGAATCGCAGCATCCTTTTCCCCGGCAAGAGCGGCGGAGGGATCGAACGTTACGATGCTTTCGCGCCCGCCTTCGAGTTTCCGAACCAGCTGGCCGGACGTTGCCGCTTCCTCGCTCTTGAGCCCACCGGCCCGCTTCAGGAGTTCACCGAGAGTGAGGCCTTCGGAGACGGCGTATTCACCGGGACGAAGCACGGCTCCGTCAACGGTGACGCTGTTGCCGACATCTTCGGTGGCACGCTCGACGTCGATTTCATCGCCTCCGTTGATCTCGAACGAGGCAAGGGCCCCCGCCCCGTCTGCCGTACCAGCATCCAGAATCATCCGGCGCTGGTCGCCCTGCCAGCGGTAGACCTTCATCCGGCGCGGATTTGCCGAAGGCTGGATTCCGCCCGCCATGGCGAGCACGTCCGCCAGCATCCTCTCGCCATTCAGTTCGAACCGTGCAGGTCTGACAACTTCACCGCGAACAACAACCTGCGGTCCAACGGGGGGCACGAAGATGGTGTCGCCGCTTTCCAGCGAGACATCCTGCGACTTGTCCCCAGTCATCAGATATTTATAGAGGTCGATATTCGAAACAACATCCTTCCCGCGCATGACTCGGATCTTCCGCATTGAACCCCGCGAATTCGGGCCGCCTGCCTGATACAGGGCCTGAAACGCCGTCGACAGGGCCGAAATCGTCATCGCCCCCGGGCGCTCGACTTCGCCGGTGACGAATATCTGGAGCATGCGGACTCTCGTGAGAGTCACCTGCCCCTTGAAATGGGCGAACTTGCCGGAGAGATTTCCGAGCACCGCCTGCTCGAACTCCCCGACCGTCGATCCGGAAACCCGCAGGAGGCCGATAATCGGTATGTATACCTGGCCTTCGGGATTCACCGTGACATCGTAGACCGTTTCATCGCCCATTTCCGACCAGATGATGATCTTGAGATCGTCACCCGGTCCCAGGATATAGGATGACGGCACCGACACCGTGTCAGGGGTCGTAAGAACATCCCGGCCGGCAGCAAAAAAATCGAGCCCGTATGGCTTGTCGGCCAGTTCACGACCAAGAAGCTGATCCGTCCTGCGTTTGACCATTTCCTCGTCAATCAGGGACGGTTCCCGCGGAGCCAGATCTTTCTTTTCCTGGTAAGTCTTGCCGAGGGTTTCGAGCAGTTCCTCATCTTCCTTCGCGTCCTGCTCGATTTTCTTGTATTCTTCCTCCGTGAGTTCCTTCTCGATCCTCTTCCGCAAGAGTTGTTCGAGAATGGCAACCCGTTTTTTCAGCTTCGCCGCGGTTTCTTTTTCGGAAACTGCCTTCTCGGCTCCGACGATCGCAATCTCGTCTTCAACCGCCATCTCTTCCTCGAAAGGGACCCCTTTCGCCGAGGGGATTTTCTGCTTTTCATCAGGTTTCTGTTCGAGCGTGCCTGGCGTCATCCGGCTTCCCGGAACCGATTGGGCCGAGGAGGTATAGGAGCGCAATCCGGTCAGGGACGCGGCGGATGGACGCGTTTGACCGCTGGCCGAAACCCCTGCCATCATGCACACTGCACAAGCTGCTGCCACGAACGAGCGGAACCTGATCATAGTTTCACACCTTTACGATATTTGTATACGTTGATATATTATATAACGATCACGCAATAACGAACGAGAACCCGTTCTGGAGGTCCAAAACGGGTTCTCGCAGTCTCAGACTTCAAATTCCAAGAACGTCAACCCTTTGTCTTCCCGGCCGGCGGGACGCTCGGCGTCGGCTTGGGCGGCTCGCCTGCGACGACACCCTTCACCTTGCCGAGCATTTCGCGCATGTCGACGCCTGTCACGGCTTCGAGCATCGGGGGAACCTGGGTGACGACGTCGATGATTTCCTTCGTGATTTTCGAGGCTCCGACCCCCTCGCCACCGTTGCTGATCATGACGATCTTCTCAGTCTTGCTCAGAGGCTCGGACACGGCTCGCACGATCTCGGGGAGTTTTTCGATGAACATCTGGCTGATGGCGGCTTCGTTGTAGGACTTCCAGGCCGCAGCTTTCTTTTCCATGGCTTCGGCTTCGGCGAGACCGACCGCGCGCCGGGTTTCGGCTTCGGCGAGACCCATCGCCTTCACACCTTCGGCCTGGGACATGGCCTTGGCCCTGATGATGTCGGCGTCGGCGAGACCCTGGCTCTTCTTGACCTCGGCTTCGGTATTGCCCTTGATCTTGGAGACGTCGGCCGCGGCAGTGCCTTCGGCGCGCTCGACATCGGCGCGGGCAAGACCGCGCAGGCGGGCGGATTCGGCCTCGCCTTCGGCGGTGGTTTTCAGTTTGAACTGCTCGGCCTGGGACAGCGTCTCGACCTTCTTGCGCTCGGCCTCGGCCGGGCGTTCGACGGTGGCGACCAGTTCGAGCTCGCGGCGCTTGATTTCCTGCTGCTGGATCTCGATCTCTTTCTGTTTGGCGATGACGGTGACCTGCAGCTCTTCGGCGCGAACCAACTGGTCGACCTTGAACTTCTGCAGATCGTAGGCCCTGTCGGCATCGGCCTTTTTCTGGTTGACGGCGGCCTCGTATTCAGCAACCTTGATCTTGTTGTTGCGGTGGGCTTCGGCAACGACGGTCTCGTTGGCGAGCTTCGT
>MWAR01000198.1 GCA_002068715.1 bacterium ADurb.Bin374 | reverse complement strand
AGGATGTTGTCTGCGTCGGATGGGGAGCGGGCCGGCTCGGGGTGAATTTCGAGGAAGACGCCGTCGATGCTGCCCGTGGCCATCGCCGCCCGGGAAAGGCACGGGATATATTCACGCTGGCCGCCGGTGCGGTCGCCCGCGGCGCCCGGCAGTTGCAGGGAGTGCGTCGCGTCGAACACAACCGCATCGGCCCACTGCTTCATGATCGGGAAACTACGCATGTCAACGACGAGATTGCCGTATCCGAACGAGCTTCCGCGCTCGGTGAGGACGACCTCCGCGTCGGGCCGCACGGTTTTTATTTTGGCCACGATATGACGGGTGTCCCAGGGCGAGAGGAACTGACCCTTTTTCACGTTGATGTTGCGTGAGGCGGACGCCGCGGCCTGGAGCAGGTCGGTCTGGCGGCACAGGAAGGCCGGAATCTGGAGAACGTCGCAGACCTCGGCGGCCGGTTTAGCCTGCTCGGGCAGATGGATGTCCGTCAGGACCGGGAGGCCGGTTTGCGACTTGATCTCGGCGAGCGCCGCGAGGCCCGCCTCGATTCCGGGGCCCCGGTGGCCTCCGCCCGATGTGCGGTTCGCCTTGTCGAAGCTCGCCTTGAAAACGGCCGGCAGTCCGAGTTTCGATGCGACCTCTTTCAGCCTGTTGGCGATGTGGAGCGCCTCTTCCGTGGTCTGAAGCACACAGGGGCCGGCGATGACGAAGAACGGAGCGTTTCCGGCATGTCCACGGATGCTGAACGTGTTTGACGATGCCATGCGCCTCACTTCTCCTCGGCCCATTTCGCGACCGCCGCGTCGAAGAAGCCGGCGAACAGCGGGTGGGGCTTTCCGGGCCGCGACTTGAACTCGGGATGGTACTGGCAGGCGACGAAGAAGGAGTGTTCCGGCAGTTCGATCATCTCGACGAGCCGCTGGTCGGGGCTGGCTCCGCAGAAGGTCAGTCCGCGTCCCCCGAGCCTCGCCCGATACTCGTTGTTCACCTCGAACCGGTGGCGATGGCGCTCGTAGACGAGCGTCGTGCCGTACAGTCGCTCTGCCCGCGTTCCCTCGGCAAGCCTGCAGGGATACGTGCCGAGCCGCATCGTTCCTCCCTTGAGAACACCGTCCTGGTCGGGCATCAGGCTGATGACGGGATGGGGCGTTTCCGGCACGAGTTCGCTCGAATGCGCCCCCTTGAGACCGGCGACGTTCCGGGCGAACTCGATGACGGCGCATTGCATACCGAGGCATATTCCGAAAAACGGGACCTTCCGTTCGCGGCAGTACTGGATCGCCTGGATCTTGCCTTCCGTTCCTCGATCGCCGAAACCGCCGGGCACCAGGACCCCGTGCAGACTGGCGAGATGCCGCTCGGCGCCTTCCAGTTCGAGTTGCTCCGCCGAGATCCAGACGAGTTCGAGACCGGCCTCCTCGTGCGGAAGAGACGCGTGGATGAGCGATTCGACGACGCTCAGGTAGGCGTCGGCGATCCTCGTGTATTTGCCGACGATGCCGATGCGCACCTTCGCCGGCTTCTTTCGGCGGAACGGGTCGACGATTGTCTGCTTCCAGGCTTCGAGCGCCGGTGTCGGGGACTGGGCCTTGTCTTCGAGACGCATTTTCTGGAGGACGAGATCGGCGAGCTTCTGCTCTTCCATCAGCAGGGGGATTTCGTAAAGACAGTCGACGTCGCGGGCTTCGAGAACGTGGTCCGGGTCGATGTCGCAGAACAGGGAAATCTTGGCGCGGGCGTCGGCCGTGAGCTGCTTCTGCGTGCGGCAGACGATGATGTCGGGGGAAAGACCGTCGGCGCGCATCTCGCGGACCGAGTGCTGCGTCGGCTTTGTCTTCATCTCGCCGATCACTTTCGAATACGGGATGAAGGTCACATGGACATAACAGACCTTGTCGCGGCCGATGTCGTTGCGCATCTGGCGGATCGCCTCGAGATACGGGCCGCCTTCGATGTCGCCCACCGTTCCGCCGACCTCGACGATCGTGAAGTCGGCGTCGTTGATGTGGGCGACGCGGGTGATCATCTCTTTTATCGCATTCGTTATATGAGGGATGACCTGCACCGTCGCGCCCAGATAATCGCCGCGCCGCTCCTTCGCGATGACCTGCGAGTAGACCTGGCCGGTCGTGATGCTGTTATACCGGGTCAGGTTGACGTCGATGAACCTTTCGTAATGGCCGAGATCGAGGTCCGTCTCGGCGCCGTCCTCGGTGACGAACACCTCACCGTGCTGGTAGGGGCTCATGGTTCCAGGGTCGACGTTCAGATACGGGTCGCATTTCATGATCGTGACCTTGAATCCGCGCGCCTTCAGCAGACAGCCGAGCGACGCGGCCGTAATGCCCTTGCCGAGCGAGGACAGAACACCGCCTGTGACGAAAACGAAGCGTGACATCAGCGAAGCCTCCCTTCGAAGACGGCCCTGACGCGCTCGAGGTCGGCGCCGGTGTCGACGCCGAGGGTCTCACGCGAAGCGGCCACGAGACGGATGTGGACTCCGTGATACAGCGCACGGAGCTGTTCGAGACTTTCTATTCTTTCGAGATCGCACGGCGGCAGGGAAACGAGGCGCCGCAGCGTGTCGCGCCTGTATCCATAGACTCCGATATGTTTGCGCGGTGCGAACCCCTCGCCGTTTCTGGGGTAGGGAATCAGGCTGCGTGAAAAGAACAGGGCGTTGCCAAGGGCATCGGCGACGACTTTGACGGCGTTCGGGTTGTCGCGGTCGGCGTCGGCAAGCGGATACCACAGGGTCGCCATCTCGACGGCGGGATCGGCGAAACATGCCGTGAGACGTTTCAGCCCTTCGGCGTCGATGAGCGGCTCGTCACCCTGAACGTTGACGTAGACATCGTATTGTATATCTTCAGATATAACCGCAGTGCGGGCGGTGCCTGACGGGAGAGACGGATCCGTCATCCGGGCCTCGAATCCGGCGGCAGTGACGGCCGCCGCTATCACGGCGTAGGGAAGCCAACTCGTCCACCTCATCCGGGAACCTCGGGTCCTGACCCTGCCAGAATTGCCTGGTCGGGTTCAAAATACGCGCGAACTACCCTGTTTATGTCCTCAGCCGTCACCGAGTTCACGAGGTCAGCAAATCGGTGGAGGTAATCCCAGCCGAGACGGTATATCTCGATCTCCGACATGATGCTTGCCACTCCCTCGTTCGATTCCAGCTTCAAGGGAAGTGATCCAATCAGGTGCGATTTGCAGTCCTCCAGTTCGTCTTGCGGAACGGGTGTCTCCCGCAGCTTTGCGACTTCCTGTTCTATGGCCGACACCGCTTTTCGGTAATGTTCGGGTGCAACCCCCGCAACGCACACCCAAGGCCCGGCGCCCAGACCAGCGTTGACGCGGCTCGCCGCGTAATACGCCAGGCCGAGTTCCTCTCGCACCTTTTGACCGAGCCGACCCATAAGCCCGAAACCACCGAGGATGAGATTCGCCACACTTGCCGGAACGAAATCAGGATGGTTTCGCGGGGGGCCTATCGTGCCCCAGGCCAGGTCGATCTGCACTTTACCGGGGATTACCGTGTACGTTTCCCGCGGCCCGTCACGACGCGTGCAATCCGGCAAGGGCGCGGGATTTGCAGTTCTCGCATTCGTGCTCCAGAGCGGGGCGAAGAGCTTTTCCACGTCGTCCTGTCGCAGATTGCCGACTACGCTGATGATTGCCGGTCGCCGCCGAACCAGGCTGTCGAAAAAGTGCCGCACATCGTCACGCGTGAACCCGGCCACGGTTTCTCTCTCACCGTCGGCGGGGCGTGAATAGGGATGGTCTTCCGGGTAGGCGAGTTTGCGAAACGCGAGGTTCGTAACTGATCTGGTGTCATTATCGCGTTCCTCAAGCTCCGTGAGGATCTCC
>MWAR01000197.1 GCA_002068715.1 bacterium ADurb.Bin374 | reverse complement strand
ATTTGAGGAATGACGTATCGGGGCGTCGGCATGACCGCCGGAGGCTGTTGCTGGATCGGTTCGAGCGTCCATTCACTTGTCAGAGGAGTGCCGCCGAGTGTCGGATGATAGGTGTAACCGCCGCTTAAAGGCTTTCCGGTCATGATGACACAGGCGCCGCTTGCTGGAGGCGGAGGAGGATTCCCGGTCACCGTGATCGTCACCCGCGCCCAGCCGGTACCATCAGGCGAAGCGGAGTGGATCACTCCCGAAAGGTAGTCCTCCTTCCGATCGGACAGGACGCCGACCGGCATCCGGTCATACTGATAATACTGCATCTGCGCCCGGACGGCGATTTCATACTCGCCCGGGCCGAACATGGCAGGCAGAATCGTTCGGTCCGATGGCGTCGTGCCGTCGAGAATCACGTTATTCAGCAGGTCACCCTGAAGATTTTTTGTCTGTGTCACCTTCCAGTAGAACTTCAGCGTCGACTGCTTCGTGGTGCTCGGGAAGACGCCGACGAAGTTGTTGCCATTCGGATCGGCCGTCGCCTCGCCTTCCGTGTTGACGCCGTTCTCGTCGAAAAGCGGGGCATTTTCGATCTTGAAAAAATACTGCGTCGCATCGTTATACGGGGTAACGGCAGGGGTCAGGGTCGACTCGGTGTTTCCGACAAGCGGCCCGAGAAGGTCGATCTTCGTGTCGACACCCGCGACTTTCGGCGGCGTGGAAACGTTTATCACTGCTACTTCTGTGCGGTAATTCGCGGCGACATCGGCCGACGTGCGCCGGATCGGCGGAATCATCGTCCATTTCGTGCGGTCGGTCAGCTTGTCCGGGTCACAGGTGAAATCCATCTCGAAGGTGTTGGTGCCGATCGCGATGCTGCCCTTCACGGGGGAGATCGTCTTCTTGTAATAATCGCGCATCGAAACCGCTTTCGCGACGGTCTGCTCGAATCGGGCCGCATACAGGTTGGCGACCATCGGCGATTTCTTGTAATAGGAAACCGCCTGCCGGGCCGTGAAGTCGGGCGTGGTTTTTCCGGCCGCGTTGGCGGGGAAACGCTCGGTTTTCACGAAATACAGGTTTCCGAAGCCGTCCGCATCGATCGAGTCGGGATAAAACTCGCCGTCGAAGACATTGAAGATTTCGGGAACCGGCGCCACACCCGTTGTTTCATTCCGCACGAACTTGTAGACGAAGCCTCGCTGCCGGTCGTAGGCATACACGATACCGCCCGTCTGCCACCACTGGTCCGAGACGGCCACGTCGGTGAGTTCGAGCAGGTGGCCCGAAACCGGGACGTTCGCGTCGGTGAGCCACTTGTTCACCTCGTTGATACCCAGCACGTAGACCCAGTCGGACGACGTCGTCTTGCTGCTGACGCCCAGCTTTTTCGCCGTGAGATCGCCCGGGCTGCCGATCGTCGAGCCGGTATAGTTCAGCGCGTTCATCTTCAGCATGTATTGCGAGCTTCCCGGCTCGCGCGAATACAGGTAGCTGCGCCCCGCGCCGGAGACGAGACAATCCATGTACGGCTGTTCGCCGTAGGGAACCGGCGAGCCCGGCCCCGTGCCGGGAGCGCAGGGATCGCCGCACTCGTTCAAAGTGTCTTTCGTGTTGGTGGAGCTGATGACGACCCGGCCGGCCTCGCCCTTGTTGATGACCGCTGGGTTCAACCCAGCCAGATACTGGGTGACATTGTATTCGAACAGGTTCAGGATGCGCTCGTTGACCTGGACGGTCTCACGCACGAGCTTGTGGCACCAGCCGCCATGCGCGGGAAACCCTGCCCCGTCCATGCACTGAACAAATCCGTACATATTATAATAATTATTATTATTATTCGGCCGCGTCGTCCCGAACCAGTCAGGCCGCAGATACGGGAAACTGCTCCAGATTTTGTCCGCCGGGTCACCGGAGTGGTACCACCTGCCGCTGTTGACATAATAATATCCGGATTTTCCGGGAACCGCCGATGGCATCCAGGTGCAGGGGTAATCGTCGCCGCTGAAACCATAGGGAACGGACCACGGCACCGGATAACTCCTGGTGTCGTGAATGCCGACGCCGCTGCCGGTGTTGCCGGGATAATTGTGGTGAACGTGAACGATCTGGTCGCGAAGCGCGGTGCTTGTCGGCGCTCCGCCCACATTCGGATCGATATACACCGTCACCGTCACACGCCGTTCGAGCGGCTTCGTCGCAAGGTGCATCCCTGTCGTGCCACCGGATGCGAAAGTCCAGAGTTCTTTGACAGACGGCTGGGTCGGAACGGTGCCGGGCTTCATCGATGCCGAAAGGTTGAACGCCTCGCCAGGCACGTAGAGGCTGACCGGCGCGGCACCCTGCGTGAGATTGTTGAGCCGGTAGACGCCGTTCTTCGGCCCGTTCCCGATCAGGAGATACGCATCGCCATTCTGGAGATAGAAGTCGTCGAGGCCGCTCGCCGCTTGCGGCAGAAAGGTCACGAGCAACAGAACAACCAGGACCGAAACGAATCTCTTCATGGGTCTCACCTCCGCCACACGCACATCACGCCCCGGACAACGACGGAACGGTCACTTCCTGAAAGACGCGATTCCGGCTCGAAGAGCCTGGATCAGATAGGGGTTCAGCTGGTATCTGGCAAAGATACGCTCGCACACCGGGGATGTCAGATCGACGCCGCCCATGACAAACAGCCTGGGCGCGCGAAACCCGTGGACCAGCGGGGAAATGTCCTGACGCTGGCCCAGATACGACACGATCTGTCGCTCCAGATTCCGCTGGAGTTCGCCCGCCCAGTGATTGGCCATCGACGGCTTCCCCGGGGTCGGAAACGGCGAATCGAGCGCGATTTTGAAGACCGAGTTCGTCCACAGCGGCGTCGATTCAGGCACGTTCTGCATCAGATCGACCGGAAGGGAGGCCGCCTGGAGTGTGTCATCGATGACAGCCTCGACACGATACCGGGCCGCCGTTTCCCTGATTGCCGCGTCGACTTCCGCGACGATCTGGGCCAGGCGGCGGTCCGTCTCTTCCTTCGTCAGGAACAGATCGTCCCAGATCCCGTCGTTGAGTTTGTCGATCTCGAGATCCAGGGCAGCAATCCGTTCCCAGAGGTCTCGACGCCGGGCTTCCAGGGCC
>MWAR01000196.1 GCA_002068715.1 bacterium ADurb.Bin374 | reverse complement strand
GATGGATATCCCCGCCACTCGGCAGACCGCTTCTGATACTCCCGCCAGGCCAGCTCCATGGCGTCTTTCCAGGCGCCCCACTTGTCGATTCCCGGCTGCACCTGGTGCAGAAGGATGATGCCGATCTTCTCTCTGAATTCCTCGTAGACGGCGACCAGATCGTTCCGTTCGAGGTGCGTCCAGCCCGCGTCGAGAGCGAGCATGCAGCCTAGTTCGCGGCCGATGCGCCGGAACAGGTCGAACGAGAGGCCGCCGGTGCGCACATGCAGGGTGATGCCGAACTGCTTCGCCGTGGCGGCAAGAATTTTCAGCTTCGCCTTGAATTCCTCGCCGGCCGCGGGATCGAGGAACAGTCCCGGCCGCGATGTCGGCACGATCACGTTCTTCACCCCGAACTCCCGTGCGAGTTCGAGGATCGGCAAACACTCCTCGACCGTCAGCGCGTGATACCGGTCGGGCTCGGAAACAGTTCGCGGAACGGCCAGCAAACAGTCTTTGAACGTCACCACGGGAAGCGGGGACGCCGGCTTTTTCGGCGGCGGCGGTTGTTTTCCACGCGGCGCACGCTCGACGGGCGGCTCGGGCGGCGGCTCGTGGACCGTCGGAATGACCTCGGGAAGCGTCAGAAACACCTCGATGCCGAGGCTGAGGGCTTTCTGAAGCACGTTCACGAAGATCGTCCGATACTTTTTCAGCCCCGGGTCGTTCACGCGAAGATCCATGAAATGGATCTTGCCACGCCACTTGGCCAAGGTGCCGTTGCGGCTGATCGATATGGCCGGCGACAACGGATCGTAACCGCCGGCGGCGGCCTGTTCGACGGAACCGATGAAAAAACGGGTCTCGGAGCTGTTCATGGCTGGCATTTTACCACAATTCGATCTTTCCTCTCAATTTTTCGGAGAAGGAAGCCGATATACAACGTAGAGGGCAGAAAACCCCGATGATTGGCTAAGGAGGCAGGAACGGTGAAACTGACCAAAGACGAGGCCTACTACATTCTGACGAATCTCGACCTGTTCGTGACGAATTTCGAAACGGCCACACAGAAAAAAGTGACTCCGGGCGCGCTCCAGATCATCCAGGAGATCCTGACCGAAGTGTCCTTTCCCAACGGCCCGAAATCCGACTGCATTCACTGACGGCCCGACCCGGCCCTGACATACGAAGCCCGCGCCGCCGAACCGAAAAAGGTTCGCGCGGCGCGGGCCCGTTTTGCGCCTGATTCCGTTTATCTGAACTTGTCGACCAGATTTCCTATGAGAAACAGTCCGAAAACGACGAGAACCACCATGAGCAACCATAACTGACTGGGCTGTTCCTGGGTTACGACGAGGTTCCCTCTCGAATCCCGCTTGACGACGGGAATACATTGCGACCGGCCAGACACGTGTTTCGCCTGGAACACCCGCGCGAGCTTTTCGGCCAGCAGATTGGCGGCATAAAGATTTTCCCGGGAAAAATCCGAAACCGGAATGATTTTTCCCGAATCCAGCACCACGACCGTCGCATATTCCCACCAATGCCGCGTGGGACCGTGCTTTCCCTGCTTTGAAGTTTTGTGAACACTCGTCGTCGTGCAGGCAGCGATCTTGCCGAAAGGCGCGACCGACCAGTCGAAATCGATCGGTCCGAAATGGAAGTGGAACAGAAACATCCTGTTCCGCAGATCGACGACGTAATAGTTGTCCGTCCACCAGTAGAGCCAAAAGCAGATTCCAAGCGGAATCAGCGAGCTGAAAAACATCGGCAGCGCCGATTTGTCCTCGAGGAGGACGGTCATCAGGAGAAGCCCCGTCAGGACACAGGCGAGGAGAAATACTGTAAGAAACAGCTTTTCGAGGGGAGTGGTCAGATCCACTTTCAGCCGCCCCGGGCCTGCGGTTTGCAGACCGCTCGCAAGCAGATCCGCGCTGGTGATCGTTGAGCCCGCCCTGCCGTTTCCGGCGAATGCCCCTCCGGGCGGAGGAGGCGGTGGCGGAGGCATGACCCGGCCGCTGACGCCGGCCCCCCAGGAGCCGGCCACGACCGAGGGCATGCGGCCTGTCTTCTGCCCTCGCGAGGGCGGAGGCGGCGGAGGCGAAGAGACGACATCGTCGAATTCAACCATGGTGTTCCTCCCGATGCGACCTTGCAAAAACTCCTTCCGTTTCCGGAAGGGGCTTTCTGCGGAGATTCGCGATCACCCGATCAGAAATCGTAGACGAGACTGCCGAAGAAGTCCGTGATCGTGACAGGTTTGGTGAAGTCCCAGAGCAGTTCCTGGGCAAGAGTGTCGAACGACCGGTAGAAGGTCTTCTCGGTCGAGGCGGACAGCTGAAGCTTCAGGTCATCGCGGAGGACGAAGTTGACCTTCGCGAGCAGCAGCGGGTGGGCCGCGTCGTTCCAGCCGGCGACGGTGGCACGTTCGTGCGAGAACTTCCTGTATCCGGCCTCGACGAGCCAATCATACTTTTTCGGCTTCGCATAGGCCGCGCTGAGCACGGTGGCGATGAATTTGAAGTCGGGGTAGGTCGCGGCCTCATACACGCGCTTGAGCAGCTCGTTCCGCCACGTCAGTTCGATCTTGCTGGGCAGGCTCCAGACCGCCTTCGTGATGAACTCGTTCTCGCGGAAATCCATCGTGTTGTCGGTCAGGCCGTT
>MWAR01000195.1 GCA_002068715.1 bacterium ADurb.Bin374 | reverse complement strand
CAAGCTGGAGTATCTCGCGAAGGGCATCGTCATCGGCTACCTGCTCCTCGCGATGAAAACGCTGGGAACGGCGCAGAGAGAACTCGAAACCGACTTTCAGGAACGGCGCCTGCGGTACGCGTTCGCGGCGTTCGTCCTTCCTGCCGCAGCCGGTTCGGTGTTCATCGCCCTCGGGAAGTTCTACCTGACCGGCCAGACCTTGTATACCTTCGGGCTGTTTCCCGCGTTGGGAATCGCGATGGCCGCGATTCTCGGGTATGCAATCCTCCGTCACAATCTGCTCGAGATCGACATGATCTTTTCGATCGGTCTCGTTTACACGCTCCTGACAGCAGTGCTGGCGGGAGTCCTCGAACTCCTGGAAAACGGGCTCCAGAACCTTCTCGACCTTTCGGGCGGCATGGCGACGATCGTCTCGACCCTTGTCCTCGCGGCGGTCTTTTCACCGCTGAAGGAGCTGATCGTCGCCGGTGTCGACAAATTTTTCGGGCGCAAGTCCTTCGACACGGCCACCGTCATCCGGCACGTTCTCAGCTCGATGCGCAAGGCGAACTCCCCGGATGCCGTCATCGATGCGCTGCTGAAGGAACTCCAGCCTGTCTTGAACTTCAGCGGAGCCACGGTCATGCTGGCCAGCGGAATTTCCCGCGCCTGGCCGTCGTCATCGGCTCCCGCGAGCGCCGGAATTCCCGCGGAATGGCCGCCCGTCGACGAGATCGACGCCCTCCTGGAAATGGCGAAGGAAAATGGGAAACTGGAAATCGGGACGTTCTCACACTGGCGCGAACTCGGATTCCACTGGGCCTTCCAGATACGCCGCGAGCGGTCGATCCAGGGCGCATTTCTTCTGGCGCCAAAACCCGGCCGACTCCCCTACTCCGACCAGGAGCGCAGTCTGGTTTCGAGCCTGTGCCAGGAAATTCCGCCGGTTCTCGACACGCTCGCCCTCCTTGGCGAGATGGTCAGCCGCGACCGGGCCACCCGCGAGCTCGAGTGGGCCGAGAGCCTGTATCGGGAGCTCCAGGAACCGTCCGGAACAATACTCTTTGATGTATATGATGCATATATTTATTCATCCCTCGCCCGCGAGATCAAGGGGGACCTGATCGTCGTCGAGAACGGGGCCGAAAACTCGTTCATCGCCGTCTGTGACGCATTTCACCAGGGGATTGCCGCCGCGGTCACCCTCCATGCCGTGACGGCAGCCCTGCGGTCGGCCCCTCCAGCGGATCGGTTATCCCCGATCCACGAGATCCTCCGTCGTTTCAACACTCCTCCGCTGAGAACGGCGCTGACCCTCGTCGAGCCCCAAGCCGGCAGTCTGGCCCTTCGTCTAGCCGGAAATCCCCGTCCTGTCGTCATTCGGAAAGGGCAGCCGCCCGAATGCGCCGGTCCACAGGGTGAGCCGCTCGGCGTTTCGCAGGCTGCGCACGTCGAACGTCTTTGCATCGACCTCGGGCCGGGCGATCTGCTGATCGTCTCAACAAACGGCCTCATCAAGGCGCTCGCCGCCTCCGGGACGACGGGGTTCGATGGACTGGCCGCCCGGTCGACACAAGGGGTTGAGAGTGCACACGCCGCGCTACAGGAACTTCTCTCCGGCCTTCCCGGTCTTTCGACATTCCCCGATGACATATCATACGTTATTATACAACGGAGAACACAATCATGACGAGATCACAACGGCGCCATTCGAATGCGATACGGCTCGGCAGGGTCCAGGTGGGAGGCGGAGCGCCCGTCACCGTCCAGACGATGACCAAGACGGACACGCGCAATGCCGAGGCGACGGTCCGTGAGATCGAACGGCTCGCGTTCGCTGGGTGCGAGATCATCCGGCTGGCGGTTCCCGACATGGCGGCGGCGGAGGCGCTCGGCGCAATCGTTCCGCGCTCGCCGATCCCGGTCCTCGCCGACATCCATTTCGACCACACCCTTGCCCTGTGCGCCCTGGAGAAGGGTGTTCACGGATTGAGACTGAATCCCGGCAATCTCCGCGACGCCGACAAGGTCCGCTCAGTGGCTCGCGCAGCCGCGGAGCGCGGCGTACCGATCAGGGTCGGGGTGAACGCCGGCTCTCTCGACCCGGCGATGGCCGCCAAGCACGGCGGCGTCACGGCGGCAGCGCTCGCGGAGTCGGCCCTGAAAGAAGTTTCCCTGCTCGAGAGCGTCGGATTTTCGGCGATCAAGATCGCCGTGAAGGCATTCGACCTGCCCACGATGCTCGAGGCGACCCGAATCGTCGCCCGCTCCTGCGAGCACCCGCTCCATCTCGGAGTGACCGAATCGGGCCTCCCCGAAGAGGGCATCGTCCGTTCCGCCATGGGAATCGGAGCCCTGCTCATGGAGGGAATTGGCGACACGCTCCGCGTCTCGCTCACCGGCGATTCCGCCGAGGAGGTCGCGACCGGCATCCGCATCCTGCGGTGCGCCGGTCTACGCGAAGCAGGGCCAACCATCGTCTCCTGCCCCACCTGCGGCCGCTGCCAGATTCCCCTGCAGAACATCGCCCGAGAGGTCAGCCGGCGCGTCGCGTCACTCCGCGCCCCGATCACGATCGCGGTCATGGGCTGCGCCGTCAACGGCCCGGGCGAGGCCAGGCAGGCCGATTTCGGTATCGCCGGAGGCAAGGAGAGCGGGCTGGTCTTCAAAAACGGCCGCATCGTGAAAACCCTTCCGGCGTCGGAACTGGTCGACGGTCTGCTCGACGTGATCCGACAAAGCCTGGGCGAAGAAACCGACACCGCATCGAAAAAATGACGCGCGCCGCCTTTCCGTGAACGCGCGAATTGTGGTAAATACCCTTGTCCCGGCATCACCGGGGCGAGACAGATCATTCCCTGGGAGCGTATCCATGCAGCGCGCCATCGCCTTCGTTCTCATCGCCGTTTCCTGCCTTGCCTTCGCGGCATCCGATCCCGCATCGGCGGCCCCCGGCCCGAGCGAGGGAAACATCGCGTTCACGGGCGACCGCGTCAAGATTTATTTCCAGCCGCCTCTCCGGCAGGGCGACGGCGGGCCGCTGAATCGCGACGTCTCCCGCCTCAACTTCGTCACGAACATTCTAGATCACTATCTCGCCGTGCTCATCCGCATGGGCCACATCGCCTCCGACACACAGTTGACGCTCGAATATTCCTCGGCGAACAATATGATGACGAATCCCGGGCCCAATCGCATCACCCTGAACGATCTCGGACTCAACTCGATTCTCCTCCAGGTGAACGCGGCGCTCAAGAAACTTCGCGATACCGCCTCCTCACGCCTGATCGACGACGTGAAATCCGTGATGCAGATACGCGATCACCTGCCCAGGCGCAATAACACGGTGGAAACGCGGCACGGCTTTTCCTGCCTGTCAGACAATCTCCGGGAAATCCACCCCGATGTCGATTTCGAGCTGACCGGCACGGACGGCGTCCTGACCCTTCGCTCGGATGAAACGACGAACCATATCGCTTACCTGCCCGGCGCCGCGACAGGCTCGATTCTCCTGGAACACGGCCGCTGGCCGTACGGTTTCCTGCGCTGCTCGGTGGACGGAAGATGGCTCGCCTTCACCGAGAACGGAAGCCCGAAGCTGCTCCATCTGCGAAGCAAGGGCGCTCAGCCGTTGTCCCTGTTTCCCGACATCCAGGCCCAGCTCCTCGACATGGAATGGTCCCCCACCGGGCAGCAGCTCGCCGGCATCGTGCTGAACCGGGACACGCTCGACCGGGTTCTTTTTGTCTACGACGCCTCGAACGGCCGGTTCGACGAGCTCGTTTCGAACCAGACCCAGATCGACGGGAATTACCAGTTCGCCTTTCCCTACTGGTCTCCCGACGGAAAGCGGCTGTTCTTCGTCACGGACCACGACATCAGTCTCATCGATCTCGGCGCCAGGCTGATCGCGCCGAATATCGTCACAGTTTCAAGCCAGCTTTCCGAGATCGTCTGGTCGCCGGACGCACGCGCGTTCGCCCTCGTGGAAGTCGATGGCCAGGCCCGCGACAAGAAGGAGTTCGACGACCGGGATTTCAAGGGGGCGACGCTGCGGCGTTACAACCTGAACGAATTCGGCAAGGCAATCGAACTGCCCGAACAACGCCACGTCTCGAGCGACACCATCAAGCTAATCTCGTTCTGGACCCGTGACCGGATTCTGTATCTCGAGGGGCATCTGCGCATGCAGCGCACTTCGAGCCCCCTCTGGGACCTCGCACCTACTTTCGCCGCGCGCCTCACTCCCGAACCCGGCGCGAAAAGCGGGAACGGCGGTCCGGAGTTCGGCGCCGTCGACCTGGCAATGGACTACTGCTACGCTTTCAAAACGATGGACTCGAAATTCCGTCTTCTCTACGATGCCGGAATGGCGCAGGGCAACCAGCTCTACATGGACAGATTCAAGACACGGTGGTTCCTCGGGCTGCCCCTTCCGGCGGCGATGCCCAACCGGGTTTCCACGTTCTGCCTTCGGCAGATGCCGTATCCCTTCCCGGAGAGGAACGAGGTGTATTTCATGCCGCTTTCGAAGCCGGACATCACATCGCTCGTCAATCTGCTCGAGTCTTACAACCTCCGGCGGTTCGAGCTGTCCAGGGACCTGCAAACCCTGTATTTCCTCTCGAACAGCCGCGGGCCGCTGAGTCTCTGGAAGGGGCCGGCTGCCGGTATCGGCGAGGTGAAGCCGCCGCGCGCTTCGGACGAAGAAGAGAAAGAATCGAAAGGAAGCGGCAACCTCGCTTCTGGAACGACAACCACGGCCACCTCGACGCCGCCTCCCGGAGCCGCGACAGATCTTCCACCGCTTCCAGAAGAGTAGCCGCAGCGCCGGTTTCAGGGGTATCCGTTCCGATCACTTGCCCATTGCATGGGTATTTCGTATACTCGATGAATCGCATTAGTCTCATACAGGGGGAATTGATATGAAGAAATTTCTGACGTTCGTCCTTGCCGTCGCGGCACTTGTGTGCACCTGCCTGCCCGCCTCGGCCGCCGGCACCAAGGTGTTGTATGACGATACGCACGGCCAGACCGCCGGCAACGCTGACTGGATCGTCTCGGGCGCCTACTCCGAGATGTGTGACATGCTCAAGGAGAACGGATTCAGCATCGACTCCCTCAGCAAGGTCTCGTCGAACCGGCGGTTCACGCCCGACCTGCTCGCCGGGTATGACGCCGTAATTCTCGCCGAGCCGAACAACCCCTACGAGCAGGCCGAGCAGACCGCCATCGTCGAGTTCGTCAAGAACGGCGGCGGCGCGTTCCTGATCGGCGACCACGGGAACGCCGACCGCGACAACGACGGCTGGGACGCCGTCAAGGCCCTGAACACCTTCTGCGGCGAGTTCGGCTTCACCTTCACCGGCAACTACCTGTATGAAGCCCCGGTGAGCGGTGCGATGAACAAGGAGCACCCTGCCATGTTCGGCGTGCGCGCCGTGGGCGCCTGGGCCGCCTCGACGTTCACCCTGGCCCCGACTGGCGACGCGAAAGCGGTCGGCCTGATCGACAGCCGCTACAAGAAAGCCCCCTACGTCGTCGCCGCCGAAGCCGGAAAAGGCCGCGTGATCGGCCTCGGTGACAGCTCCCCCTTCGACGACGGCACCGCCACCCCCGTCGCCGATCCTTCAGCGCGCCGCGCCGGCGGAGTCAAGAAGCTTCACGACAGCTACGACTCGTTCATGTATTCCCACCCGCAGCTGGCCTACAACGCCATGATGTGGGTCACTGGGCAGAACCCGTCGAAGCGCATCCCGTCCCGCGAAGTCAAGTTTTGGAACGATGCCGCCGAGTCGGATCGCGCGATCAACATCCTCGTTGATGCCGCGCACGGGAACGCCGCTTCCGACAAGATGGAGACGTTCGAGCGCCATATGTTGAAGAACGGCTTCAAGGTGTATTACACGCTGAATCTAATCACTCCCGAGATGCTGAACCGGTTCGCGATCGTCATGCTGCCGAACACCTCGCTTCCGATCATGGATCCCGAGATGAATGCGGTC
Source organism: bacterium ADurb.Bin374 (assembly GCA_002068715.1). The sequence continues at coordinate 318 of MWAR01000195.1, read as the reverse complement.
GTCGAGTGGTTCATGGCAGGCGGGCGGCTGGTCATGTCCTGCGACTGGGATTCCTCCGACCTCGACGGGCGCAACACCCTCAACAACCTGCTCGGCAAGCTCGGCTCGGCCATACGTTACAATGACGACCAGGTGTGGGACAACACGAACAAGACCAACAAGCCGTGGGGCGTTCTCGCCCACGTGCTCAAGAGCGATTCGCCGATCATGGCGGGCGTCAAGACGGTCATCACCTGGGGCACCTGCTCCCTGCTGACCCGCGACGGGAAGCCGCTGACGGCCGAGGCCGGCGTCGACATCCTCATCACCGGCGATGAC
>MWAR01000194.1 GCA_002068715.1 bacterium ADurb.Bin374 | reverse complement strand
GAGGAGCTCCAGCTTGCCGCTCCCCTGCAGCCTTCGCCGACGGCAGTGAAACCGGCCGCCCCGGGCACCGTCAAAAAGCAGCGCGGAACGACGGCCCGCCCGTGAGCATGCTCCGGACGGCCGGCATCACCGCGCTCAAACGGGCGCTGATGGCCGGCACTCCCGTCATCGCAATCAACAGCTGGGAGGAAGACCAGGTCATCTCGACGCTGGCAGCGATCTCGCGCTCCGTCTTCCAGATGGACAAGCCCCTCACCCAGTGGGACCTCCAATCCGGCCTCACCAGCGGTGATCTCTCGCAGGCAGGCGTCACGACTCCGGAAGCGGCTCTCGAGACCGCGGCCCGGGCAACGGAGACGGGTTTTTTCGTTTTCCGCGACATCGTGCCATTTCTCGCGAAACCCGAGATCCAGCGCCGGATCCGCACCGTTAACACGGCGTTCCGCGGGCAGAACCGCTTTCTCTTCCTGCTCGGCGGCGACATTCATCTCCCCGTCGATGTCCGCAAGGATATCTACCTGCTCGACTTCGGCCTGCCCGACCAGGCCGAGCTCGCCGACCTGATCGAACGCGCATTCGCGTCCGCGGTCAAGCGCGGGGCAGAGAACAAAATGACCCCGGAAGACCTGGCCGCCGCGGCGACGGCCCTCCAGGGATTCACGGCGACCGAAGCCCAGCAAAGTCTCACCAAGCGTCTCTGGGGCGTGAAACTCATCGACGGCTCGCTCGTTAAACAGCTCCAGGAAGAAAAAGAGCAGCTAGCCCGCAAGGAGGGCATTCTCGAATACGTCCGTACGGACTCCTCCCTCGAAGACGTGGGCGGACTCGAGAACCTCAAGAACTGGCTGACGAAACGACGCAGGCTGTTTTCCCCGGAAGCGGCGGCGGCTGGGCTCAGGCCTCCGCGCGGCCTGCTGATGATGGGGATCTCCGGCTGCGGCAAGTCGCTGTCGGTCAAGGCGATCAGCTCGCTGTGGAACCTGCCGCTGTTCAGGCTCGACATGAACCAGGTGTATTCCGGCCTGCACGGCTCGCCGGAGGGCGCGTTCCATCGGGCGATCAAATCGATCGAGTCGATGGCGCCGGCCATTCTCTGGTTCGACGAAATCGAAGGCGGCATCAGCAGTTCGACGATGAAGGACGGCAGCACCGGCTCGCACATCTTCTCGGCCTTCCTCACCTGGATGCAGGAAAAGAAGGCCGACGTGTTCGTGGCAGCCACCGCCAACCGCATCGACCTCCTGCCCGCCGAAATCATCCGCAAGGGCCGGTTCGACCAGGTATTTTTCATCGATCTGCCGAACGACCGCGAACGCGAAGAAATTTTCAAGGTCCACCTCCAGCGGCGCGGCGTCGACACCGCCACCTTCGATCTCACGCTTCTCAGCGTCTCGACCGAGTTCTGGAACGGCGCCGAGATCGAGCACGTCGTCGAGGCGGCCATGGTCGAGGCTTTCGACCGGGGCGCCCAGTTGACGCTCGACGACCTGTATACGATCATCCGCGGCACGGTTCCTCTCTCGCGCACCATGGCCGAGCAGATCAAATTCATCCGCGCCTGGGCGAGCGAGCGAGCCATCTCAGCCTCGAAATCAGACCACCCGACGCCGTAGGCGCGCCCTGCCGTGGGCACTCCGGCGTATTTTTACTGACACGGCATCTCGATCACACATCTCGCAACGTTTGTTGCGCGCACGGCAGTATATGTCTGCGCGATTTTTCTTGCGTATCGGATGTTTTTGGCGTAGAATAATGTTAGATGAAGCTAACATTACGTCAGGGATGAAACTTTTATGGTGAAGACGAACTTTACGCTTTCCGATCTGGCGCTCGGCGAGACGGCGACGATAAGGGACATCGACGCCTCCACCCCGGCGGGCAATCGTCTGCTCGAGCTCGGGTTCATTCCCGGCACGCCGATAACGGCCCTCCAGCGGGCCCCTATGGGCGACCCAGCGACGTTCAGCATCCGCGGGTACCGCATCGGCCTCCGCCGCAGCGAATCGTCACTCGTCAGCCTCCATCCGAGCAGACGGGCAGCCTGAGCGGTTGAACCATGGCTTCGGTCCGCGTTTTCCTCGTCGGGAACCCCAACTGCGGCAAAACAAGCCTTTTCAACGCCATCACCGGCGAGCGCCGCCATGTCGGCAACTGGCCGGGCGTCACCGTCGACCGCATCGAGGGAATACGCCGGATCGGCGATCGAGAACTGATCGTCTCCGACCTTCCCGGAACATATTCGCTGACTCCCGCGAGTCCTGAAGAGCGGGTAGTGCTCGATCAACTCGACGAAATCGCCGGCAACACGATTCTGAACGTCATCGACGCGGGCAATCTCGAGCGCAACCTGTTTCTCACCATGCAACTGCTCGAACTCGGCCTGCGCCCCTGGCTGGTGTTCAACTGTTACGACGCCCTCAAGGCCTCGGGAGCCGAACTCGACCTCGAAAAGGTCGCGAGGCTCACCGGCTGCCGGGTGTTTCCAACCGTCGCCCGGACCGGGGAAGGCATCCCCGCTCTCGTGGAAGCCCTTTCTGCGCCCTCTCCGCTCGTTCCAGACCTCCCCGATCTTCCAGTCATGCGGCTGTCACGCCCCTGGCAATCGGCGGCGGAAGCGGCGATACCGGTGATCTTCCAGCAGGTCTGGCCTGACGCAACACCCTCGAGACGTCTCCGGACGATCCAAACTCTCATCGGACAACCGGCCTCGCATGCCCTCCCGGAAACAAACGGCACGCCGGAGATCGAGCCGATCCGGGCGCACCTTCTTCAGGCTCTCGAATCCGCCGGCGAGTGCGTGACCGGCGCCGGAGGCCTTCCCTGCCGCCTAGCGACGGACCGCTACGATCGCATCTCACGACTCCTGAAGGCAACTCACAAACCCGCTCCCGCGACGGAGGATCACGTTTCTTCAAGCCTCGACCGCATCTTCACCCATAAGTTCTGGGGCATCCCCATCTTCGCCGTCCTCATCGCCCTGATGTTCTGGACGACCTTCTCGCTTGGGGCGTATCCGGCCGACGCGATCGAAGCCGGCATCGACCACCTCCGTGAACTCGGCGCCGCCCGTCTTCCGGCCGGGCTGTGGCGTGACCTCCTGCTGGACGGCATCGTCACGGGGCTCGGCGGCATCCTGGTCTTCCTGCCGAACGTGCTGATCCTCTTCCTCTGGATCTCGATCCTCGAAGACTCCGGCTACATGTCGCGCGCCGCCTTCCTCATGGACAGGCTGATGCAGGGAATCGGCCTCCACGGCCGCGCGTTCGTGCCGCTGCTGATGGGCTTTGGCTGCAACGTTCCGGCGATCATGTCGACCCGCCTGCTCGACGACAGGCGTCAGCGCCGGCTGGTGACCCTGCTCATGCCCCTCGTCGGCTGTTCGGCACGTCTGCCGGTGCTTGTTCTATTCTGTGGAATATTTTTCCCTGAACGGCCGGGACTTACCCTCTCGATTCTTTATTTCATCAACCTGCTCGTGCTCGTCACGGTCGGAAGACTGCTCAGCAGGCTCATGCCTCCCCTCTCGCAGGCGCCGTTCATGCTCGAAATGCCGCCCTACCGCCTCCCCACCTGGCGAAGCGTGCAATCGATGCTCTGGGACAAAACCTTGCACTTCCTCGAAAAGGCCGGCGGCGTCATCCTGGCCGGCACGATCCTGGTCTGGAGCCTGACGGCGTTTCCCCGCGACGTTTCATACAGCCGCCCGTATCAGGCTGAAATCGCGGCGCTGAAGGCGGCCTCGCAGACCGAAGATATTGGCGAGCGAATCGCCGACCTCGAGTCATCGATGGCCCGCGAAACGATGGAACGACGCTACATGGGAAGTCTCGGCCGTGCGCTCGAACCTCTCGTGCGACCTCTTGGCTTCGGGTGGCGTGAAGCGGTTTCCCTAGTTCCGGGCTTCCTGGCGAAGGAGAGCATCGTCTCGACCCTGTCGGTCCTGTACAAGCCCGTCGACAAAGACCTCGGAACAGCCATGCGCCGCGAAGGGGTGACGCCGATGACCGGCTTTCTGTTCATGCTGTTCACCCTGCTCTACGTGCCGTGCCTGCCGACCGTCGGCGTCATCTGGCGCGAAACGAAGTCGACAGGCTTCACCCTCGTCGCGACGCTGCTTCCGGGCGTGCTCGCCTGGTCGCTGACGCTGATCACGGCGATTGTCGCGGGAGTCGGCAGAGCGGCCCCGGCAACCTCTTCCCCGAGCGGCGACACGCTCGTGATTCTGATGTCGATCGGCTTCGCCGTGTGGTATCTTGTCTGCAGGCTTCGCGCCGACCTCGGCGGAGAAAGCCCGTGCGCGTCGTGCAGAGGAACGAGTTGCCGCGTCATCCGGTCCGGCGGCGAAAAACCATGACAAGGCGGTTGCCCGAATGAAGGAACCAGGCGAGTCTCAGCGTTCGAAGAAGGCGCTCTCGAGCACGCTCGAATCGTATCTCGAGCATATTCACGAACTACAGGGCAAATACGGCGCCGTTCGCGCCACCGATATCGCCGCCGCCATGGGCTGTACCACACCGTCCGTCACGAATGCGCTCCGCAGGCTGGCGAAGCTCGATCTGATCAGATATGAAGCCTACCGCCCCGTGACCCTCACGAAACAGGGCGAGTCGACGATCAGAAGGCTCAACTCGCGACACCGGGTCCTGGCCGACTTTTTCCTGAACGTTCTCGAGCTTCCCGAAGAACTCGCCGAGGAAGAGGCGTGCAGCCTCGAGCACAAGATCTCCCCTCCCACTATCGCGCGCCTTGCCGAGTATATGGAATTCCTTCACCAGGACCTCGGGAATACGACGCTTCAGCGCCGAAAGCGCGATTTCGCGAATTTCAGGAGCCGGAAACAGAACAACCGCTCCTGACCGCCACACACACCGAAAAACGCGACCGCCCCGGATCATCTGTCCGGGGCGG
>MWAR01000193.1 GCA_002068715.1 bacterium ADurb.Bin374 | reverse complement strand
GGGTATCACGATCGACGGCATTCTATCGGCGCTCTGGATGCATCTCGAGGCGACGGTTGATCGGTTGTGTCGCTCGAACCGTTTCCGCGAGGCGATGAAAGAGTCTGTCCGCAAGTTGTCCACGGAACTGAAGACCGACGGAACGCCGGTTGCCGTGAAAGTCGAGACGATGGCAGGCCGGATGCTCGGTGCAGCCATGAATTCCCTCGACGTGAGGGCGATCGTCATCGAACGGCTGGGCTCTCTCTCGAACGAAGAGATCGAGAAACTTGTACACCTCACGGCCGGCAGGCACCTACAGTCGATCAAGAACGTCGCGGCCGTGATCGGCGTACTCTTCGGACTGCTCTCTGCGCTTCTGTTCGGATGATTTTCGCGCAAAAAATATTTGCGCAAGGGCACAGGCCGATCGGCATCTTCTACAATTCCCAAACCCGCATTGGAAGGGCGTAAAAAAAGTTCCCACCCCCCCTTGCGCGAACCCCGTCGGTCGTGGTGTAATCTTACCCGGTTCGGTCGTCCGGTTCAAAAGACACCGGGCCGGAAAAATTCCCTCGATACAAGCACCAGGCGGCTTTTTGCTTCAGATGCAAAGATCACCGTCGGGGCTCTTTACGTCTCAGAAACATCGTTATCTGGTGCACGGGGCGGTGGAACGATCATCAGAAATCTGACAACGCGTCGGTTGTGACCGGCGGCAGAAATTACCGTTACAGGATCGGGAGCGAGGCAGCATGAAGCAGGGGCGGGAACTGCAGTACATCGTTGGGCGTGATGGCGTCAAGAAGGCGTTCGATCCGGAACGCATCCGGTCGGCGATCGAGCGCGCCGGCAAGGCGACGGGCGAGTTCGGGTCGGTCGATTCGGCCCGCATGGCGAGCCAGGTCGTCAACGTTCTGGCTCATCGGCACCAGACGGGCACTCCGACGGTCGAAGAGGTACAGGATGTCGTAGAGCACATTCTCATCGCGAACAACTACCTCCAGACGAACCGCTCGTACATCGTCTATCGCGAGCAGCACAAGCATATGCGCGAGGGCAAGCGCAGCTTCGTAGACGTCGTCAGCTCCATCAACGAGTATCTCGGCCAGCAGGACTGGCGTGTCAAGGCGAACGCCAACCAGGGCTACTCGCTCGGCGGCCTGATTCTCAACGTTTCCGGCAAAGTCGTCGCCAACTACTGGCTTTCTAACGTGTACACCCCCGAGATCGGCGAAGCTCACCGCAACGGCGATTTCCATATTCACGATCTCGATATGCTGTCCGGCTACTGCGCCGGCTGGTCGCTGCGCATGCTGCTCCAGGAAGGCTACAACGGGGTTCCCGGCAAGATCGAAGCCGGCCCGCCGAAGCATTTCCGCAGTGCTCTCGGCCAGATGGTCAATTTTCTCGGAACGCTCCAGAATGAATGGGCTGGTGCACAGGCATTCAGCTCGTTCGACACCTATCTGGCACCATTTGTCAGGGGCGACAAACTCACCTACAATGAGGTTTACCAGGGCATCCAGGAGTTCATCTACAACCTGAACGTGCCCTCGCGCTGGGGCACACAGACCCCCTTCACGAACCTGACTCTTGACTGGAACTGTCCGGAAGATCTCAGAACACAGACTCCGCTTATCGGCGGCAAGCCGGCCGATTTCAAATACGGCGACCTTCAAGCCGAGATGGATATGATCAACAAGGCGTTCATCGAAGTGATGTGCTCCGGCGACCGGGCCGGGCGGGCATTCACCTTCCCGATCCCGACCTACAACATCACGAAGGACTTCAACTGGGACCACCCGAACTGTGACGCTCTGTTCGAGATGACCGCCAAATACGGACTTCCGTATTTCCAGAACTTCCTCAATTCCGACTTGCAGCCGAACATGGTTCGCTCGATGTGCTGCCGTCTCCAGCTCGATCTCCGCGAGCTTCTCAAACGCGGAAACGGCCTTTTCGGCTCGGCCGAGCAGACCGGCTCGATCGGCGTCGTCACGCTCAATCTCGCGCGCCTCGGCTTCAAGCACAAGGGCAACTATGAAGCTCTCATCAACAACCTCGACGAGCTCGTGAACCTGGCCGTCAAGAGCCTCGAAGTCAAGAGGAAGATCATCACGCGCCTCATCGAAGGCGGCCTGTTCCCCTACACCCGCCGGTATCTCGGAACTCTCCGGAACCACTTCTCGACCGTCGGGGTCAACGGCATGAACGAGTGCATCCGAAACTTCACCGACAACACGATGGATATCACGTCGAAGGAAGGGGTTGAGCTCGCGACCCGCATCATGAATCACATGCGCGAGCGCATAGTGCAGGCCCAACAGGATACCGGCCATCTCTACAATCTCGAAGCGACGCCTGCCGAGGGCGCGACCTACCGGTTCGCCCGCGAAGACCAAAAGCGCTACCCCGGGATCATTCAGGCCGGGTCGCCCAATGCACCGTATTACACGAACTCTACGCAGCTTCCGGTCGGCTACCAGGGCGATCTGTTCGAGATCATGGGCCACCAGGAACAGCTCCAGCGCCTCTACACCGGCGGAACCGTTCTGCATCTGTACGTCGGTGAGCGCATTCCCGACGCAGGCTCGTGCAAGCGGCTGATTCAGAAGTCCATGAGCCAGTTCCGGCTTCCCTACATCACCGTCACCCCGACCTTTTCGGTCTGCCCGACACACGGATACCTCGCAGGCGAACATCAGTTCTGCCCGACCTGCGACAACGCCGAAATCACCCGGCGCCGTGCCGCGATGATGGAAGCGAATCCGGACGCCCCGGTTCCCGAGCGGATTGAACTGCCCGATGAGGCGCGCACGACGTGCGAAGTCTGGACGCGCGTCATGGGATATTACCGCCCCGTTTCGCAGTTCAATGCCGGCAAGAAGAGCGAGTACACCGAGCGCAATGCATTCGACGCCCAGGAGCTTGTTCGCACCGTCGTCTGATTCGAAGGGGCACCATGAAGCAGACTTGCACCGACATCCATGTCGGTGGTCTGCAGCCCTTCACGCTGATAGACTTCCCCGGCCTTATGGCCGCGGTCGTCTTTCTGCAGGGTTGCAACCTCCGATGTTCCTACTGCCATAATCCCGGCTTGCTCGACGCCAGGCGGCCAGGCGACACCACCTGGCCAGAGGTCGTCAGCTTCCTGGAAAAGCGGCGCGGTTTCCTCGAGGGAGTCGTATTCAGCGGCGGCGAGCCCCTGATGCAGCCCGGCATCGAGACGGCCGTGCGGCGCGTTCGCGAGATGGGCTTCGAAGTGGCGCTTCACACGAACGGCTTTTTCCCGGAGCGGCTCGAGGAGCTTCTGTTCAGGAAGCTTGTCACATATGTAGCGATGGATATCAAATCGAGTTCTGACGGATACAGGTCGAGCTTCGGCGTCGACACGACCGATCCCGTTGTGCGGAGCGCCAGGCTGCTGGCCGGAAGCGGCATCAGCCACGAGTTCCGCACGACCGTCCATCCCGAGATCATCACGGACGGCGATATTCTGCGGGTGGCCGACATGCTTCAGGGCATCGGGTGCGATCATTTCATCCTGGAGAAGTTCAGGCCGGGCAATGTTCTCGACCCGGCTCTGAAGGAGTCGGGGGCTGACTGGGTGCGTGCCGCGACGGTTCGCGAGCTGGCGAGGCGGTTCCGGCACTTCGAAGTTCGCGGAGACCCCGTGTTCGAGGAAATGGCGAGGCACCCGAAGGCAGCATAACCAGATTTTTCCGGAGCATCTCCGGTTTATCCTCGGAGACAGGCAAAAACCTGTCTCTTTTATTTTTCCTGCGTTTCTTTTGGACCAATGGCGCGCCAGACGGCGTTCAGCGGAACGAAAAAGCTGACCATCAGAAGAAACAGCGCGGAAAGGATACTCCAGATCTCGATGAGCGCCGTTTGAATCCAGTGTTCCAGGCCGAGGGCCGACGGAACGACCCAGACGAGCACCATGACGGCTATGTTGGCGCAGAGAATCACCCTCGTTTTCGCATCCATGCCGGCCGAAACGGAGAGGCGCCAGGCCAGGAGCGCGACGGCGACGATGATACAGCCGCACATCAGCGGAATGGACGCGACGAGCTGCTCCCACAGGGTCGGCGGGGGAGGGTCCTGCATGTGCTGGGCGAGTCTGAGCGCCGCATAGAGCGGCAGCAACGCGAGCAGATTCGAAAAAGCTGTCAGAAGCAGTGCGTCGAGCATACTTTGGTCTTGACATATTACCGCATGACCGGTAGTAAAGACAAAGAACGCGGCGTTCCGGCGCCGCCGACAAAACGATGGGGGGATGCGGATGAATATCGAGCAAAAGGATTTCATCGTCAAGGAACTGGGTGAACCGCAATTCAAGTCGCCGCTCGAGCTTTCGAAAGTCGACGGGGATTATCTCACGAACTATGTTCCGAACGATGAGCGCGTGCTCTACAACGTCTCCTGGAACGCAGTCCAGAAATGCATGGCGGAGAACAGACAGCCGATCACCTTCGAGCGCGCCGGCCCCCGCGAGAGAATATTCTTCGACCCGGCGAAGACGAAGATCGGCATCGTGAGCTGCGGCGGACTCTGCCCGGGCATCAACGACGTCATCCGCGCCCTCGTGATGCAGCATTCCTACTGGTATGGCGTCAAGACGATCTACGGGTTCAAATACGGGTTTCAGGGAATGGTGAAGGAATCCCGTCTGACTCCCGTCGTACTGGATCCGGACATGGTTTCGGAAATTCACGAACTCGGCGGGACTATCCTCGGCTCGTCGCGCGGGCCTCAGGATGTCAGCAACATGGTCGACCGACTGATGGATTTCGGCATCGATATCCTGTACTGCATCGGCGGCGACGGGACCCTGCGCGGTGCGCTCGACATCCACAACGAGATCGCCAAGCGCGGTTTGGCGATCGGCGTCGTCGGCGTCCCAAAAACAATAGACAATGATATAAATTTCATCGAGAAGACGTTCGGATTCGAAACCGCCTTTTCGCTCGCCGTCGAGTCGATCAGGGCCGCTCACGTCGAGGCGAAGGGCGCCATGAACGGCATCGGCCTGGTCAAGCTCATGGGTCGCGATTCCGGATACATCGCGGCGAACGCGGCCATCGCTTCGCTGGACGTGAATTTCTGTCTCGTCCCCGAAATTCCTTTCGATCTCGAGGGCCCGAATGGGCTATTCGAGAGCGTGAAGAAACGTCTGCAGAAGCGCGGCCACGCCGTCATCGTCGTCGCCGAGGGCGTCGGACAGAAGATCGCGAAGAGCGACGCAAAAGACAAATCAGGCAATATAAAATTCAACGATGTGGGAACGTATCTCAGGGACAGCCTCAAGACCTACCTTGAAGGACAGAATGTTCCGATGTCGATCAAGTATATCGATCCGAGCTACATGATCCGGAGTTCGAAGGCCCTTCCGTCGGACAGCGTCTACTGCACGATGCTCGCCCAGAACGCCGGCCACGCCGGCATGGCCGGCAAAACGGGCCTCGTCGTCGGCATCTGGAACA
>MWAR01000192.1 GCA_002068715.1 bacterium ADurb.Bin374 | reverse complement strand
TGCGGCAGCGCCGATCCAGAATGGTGCGCCACGCTGGCGGCGTTTCACATCTGCAAGGCGGCGAAAAAACTCCGGCCCGACCTCGAGATCAACGTCGCGCTGAACATCGGTGAGGTCGCCGACGGCCGCTGGGAAGAGCAGGGCCGCACCATGCGCGCGCTGCTGGGCGACCCCGTCAACCGCGCCGCCGTCATGCTGAACGGCAAGCAGAAGGGTATTTTCGCGACGCCCCCGATCGTCGACGTGCTCGGCCCGCGGGTGAAGACCGAGAAGTTCTCGCTTCGCATGACGTCCGGCAACGGCCAGGACGAGACCGTCTACAAGCTCATATCTCTAGTATTATAGAATAAACCCGATCATTCCTCGAGCCCTGCGGCCTGCCGCAGGGCTTTCGTTTCGGCGTCGGTCAGGAGGCGGGTCGCGCCCGGGCCCAGCGTGCCGAGGGTGATCGGGCCGAAGCTGATGCGATGAAGCGCCGTCACATCCCGGCCAAGCACCGCGAACATCCGCCTGATCTGCCTCTTGCGGCCTTCACGCAGGGCGACGAGATACACGCCGGGCTGCTTCGAAGCCTGCAGGCGACACGGCGCCGTCAGGCCATCATCGAGTTCGAGTCCCGAGGTGAACCGTCGCTGTTCGTCGGCAGACAGAGGGGTTCCGCGAATCTCGACCCGATACCCCTTCTCGACCTTATAACGCGGGTGCAAAAGCCGATTCGCGAGTTCTCCGTCATCCGTCATCAGCAAGAGGCCGGTCGAATCGAGATCGAGCCGGCCGATCGGGAACAGACGGGGAAGACCCTTCGGAAGAAGGTCGGGAAGCGCCTTTCTGCCGTGTTCGTCAGACATGGTGGAAACATATCCGAGAGGTTTGTACAGGGCAAGATAGCACCGTCGCCCCGTGGAGGGGGCAGTCACCCTGCGGCCGTCGACCTCGATCGTATCGACGTCCGGATCAGCTTTGACACCCTGCTGGTCCACCACCTGGCCGTTGAGCCTGATGCGACCGGCCTCGATCCACTCCTCGACGGCGCGTCTTGACGCGATGCCCCAGGAGGCCAGCAGTTTCGTGAGACGGATGGGTTCCATGACGCTTCAGCGCGCGACGCGACGTGCCGTCACCGAGAAGGACATCAGGCGGCCAGCCATGTGATCGCGATAACTGCCCCTCTCGAAAAACGGATCTATAACACCAGGTATTTTTTGAAGCGCCGGGAACAAATCGGAAAAGATGAGACGGCTTTTCAGCGTCAGTCCCGTCATCGCGAAGCGGTCAGGCCGTTCCACCGCGACGCCGGTGACGATCAGTCCTTTCTCGAGCTCCTGCTCCGGCCTGTTCCATGGCAGCGATGCCCGGACAAGCGTGTCGGCCGTCGCAATGATCGCCGCAGAATCGGGGGAGTCGCTTTCCGAGAGAATCAGCGTTGTACGGCACCGGGAGCCCGGAGGACAGTCGATGGAAAGAGACCGGATACGCTTGCCGTACTCGCCCCGCAGCTTCTCGAACAGCCTCGTCGTTTCGGAAAAATCACACGCGACGACCAGCCTTCTCCCCCCCTGAACGTTCCTGTCCTCGAGGAGTTCCGCAAAGCCGAGGAAGCGGCCAAGCGAGGTATCGACGGAGACGTTCCGGTTGGCGCTTCCGGCAGACGCCCGTCCGAAGCCGACCGTCAGCGCACCGCTCTCGAGGCTTTCCCGCCGTTTCGCGCCCTGGTAGGTCAGTCCAAGGGTTGCCGCGACGGGCTTCAGGGATTCCACATCCTGTTCGCTCGTCACGACGGCGTTCATCTGTATCCCAGAAGGGGTCCAGGAAAACTGCAGGCCGCCGCGACGCGCAGAGGGCCAGGGGGCGCTCAACAGCCCGACCATCTCCGCGAGCGGCGAGACAGCCTGCTCAGCCTGCTGGCCGGATACGGACGACGAGCCCGTCAGCAGCGTCACGGCCCAGGTCGGCGGCGCGAGCGGCACGGCATCGGCCTTGAGAATGTTCTGCCCGTTCTCTCGGGCAATCATCGCGCCTGCATCTGCAAGCTGTTCCGGGGTGAGATGCAGAACCATTTTCTGAAGCCGGCTTCCGTCGGGCGCCATCTGGACGCTGATTTCGCGCAGATCGCTGCCGCTTCCAAGTCGTTCGAATCGGCCCAGCAGATCAGCAGCTGGCATGAGCGCGGTATCATCGCTCAGGTCGAGGGTGAAAACATGCACGCTCCCCACCGTCGAGCGGGAGATCGTTTTCGACCCCGCCGGAATGGCGCTGCCTCCGCGTTTCAGGGTGGCCGACAATCCGCTCAGGGTCGGCGCGACGATCTGCAGAGAGCGAGGCCCTTTCGCCTCGATGGCGCAGCTGTACAGCCTGACGTCCTCGATCGATGGCCGGGCCATGTTGAAAACCGGCATTTCGTCGAAGGGAACGAGCCGGGCCAGGGCATCGCCGCTCCCACCGTCCACGGCCTCGGCGTTCAGTCGCAGCGTGAGATCGAACAGCGCCGCACCATCAGGAGAAGTCGCGGAAACGGACGGTTTCACAACGAGCTTCTCGACCAGAACGGTTCTTTTCCGGCGAAGCTTCTCCACGAGCCGCTTCACATCGGCGATCCCCGGGGCCACGACGGAGAGATCGACCAGGGCCTCTCCTCCGGCAGGAGCGGCTGTCAGCGAGCATCTGCTCAGCTCGAGTTCGACCTCGGCGGCCGAGCTCATCAGTTCCCCGACGATATCGTTGGAATCACGCAATGTCGAAACCGCATCGGGAAGAGCGGAGGGCGATCGCGCGAAAACCGGCTCACACGAGAATGTCGCGACCGTGCAGGCGATCAGTCCAAGATACGAAAGCTGGCGAAGCATGGCGGTTCCTCCATTCCGGTAGGTATCCACTGCCGGCGGCCGGCCGCCGCCGCCGCGGTCAGGAGGCCGCGGGGAACTCGATCGTGACGAGCGTGTTCGCTCCGGGCGTGCTCTTGACGAGGATCTGGCCGCCACCCGCGCTCATCAGTTTCCGGCTGACGGACAGGCCGAGACCGAGCGTCTTCCGACCGAGCGGGGAAAACGGCGTGAAGAGTCGCGCCTGGTCTTCCGGGGAAATGCCGGCGCCGTTGTCGAAGATGACGAGTTCGACGCGATTGATGGCGCCGGGTTTGAGCCGGCTCATGAACTTCAGCTCGCCGTTCGGCTTCAAGGCCATCAGGCTGTTCACGACGATGTTGGCGACCACGTGCCTGAAAAATTCTATATCGAAAGAAATATTCGGAAGATCCTTCGCGAGGTTTTTCGCCACCTTGAGACCCTGTCCGATGTCCGTTCGGCCCGAGAGAAGCCGCGCCGTCACGACATGATGCCGGAGTTTTCCGATGATCTCCGTGTCGACCAGCTCGTTCAGCGGCAGGGCGGACTTCGATGCGGCGGGCGTGCTGAAGTGATACATCATGTTCCGGATGTTGAAATCCATTTTCTGACCCTGGGCCTGGATGATCGGAAGCGCCTTCGCGGGATCTCCTCCCTGGGCCAGGCTCTGGATCTGCGCCAGGGGATCGGCCAGGTTCGACTTGAGCGCCTCGGCAATTTTGCGCCTCCACACTTCTGTAGGAAAACGCTCCAAAACTGCCTTCCAGCGTTTACATACTAAGCTGTATGTGTGATAGTCCAGATTGTGCCCAAAAAT
>MWAR01000191.1 GCA_002068715.1 bacterium ADurb.Bin374 | reverse complement strand
CGGGGATCTTCACTTCGTGCAGGTTCTCGATGGCGCGGTCGACGGCGGCGCAGTTCATCGTCACGACCGCTTCGCCCTTCTTGCCGTAGGTCTTCTTGACCGCGTCCTTGATCGCCTTCGTGTAGACGTCGCGGGGCAGGATCTTGCTGATCTCGAAGAAGCAGGTCTGCATCAGGATGTTGATGCGATTGCCGAGACCGATCGCCTCGGCGTGCTTGCATGCGTCGATGACGTAGAACTTCGCCTTCTTCTCGATCAGCTGCTGCTGGAGCTCGATCGGGAGATGATCCCAGACCTTGTCGGCCGGATACGCGGTCTCGAGCAGGAAGGTGCCGCCGGTCTTCAGGTCGGCCAGAAGATCGAGCTTCTCGAGGAAGCTGAACAGGTGGCAGGCGATGAAGTCGGCCTGGGTGATCAGGTAGGGGCAGCGCAGTGGCTTCTTCCCGAAGCGCAGGTGCGACGTGGTGACGCTGCCGGACTTCTTCGAGTCGTAGACGAAATACGCCTGGGCGTAGTTGTCGGTCTCGTGGCCGATGATCTTGATCGAATCCTTGTTCGCACCGACGGTGCCGTCGGAGCCGAGGCCGTAGAACTTGGCCGCGTAGGTCGAGGGGTCGCTGGTCTCGACGACCGGACCGACCGGGATGCTGGTGTGCGTCACGTCGTCGTTGATGCCGACGGTGAAGTGGTTCTTCGGCTCGGCCTGCTTGAGGTTGTCGAAGATGGCCACGCACTGCGCCGGGGTGAAGTCCTTCGAGCCCAGGCCGTAGCGGCCGCCGACGACCTTCGGCCAGCTCTTGAACGGGGCGATTTTGCGCTCGAGCGCTTCGCCGATGCCGTTGCGGATGTCGAGATACAGAGGCTCGCCGTTGGCGCCGGGTTCCTTCGTGCGATCCATGACGGCGATCGCCTTCACGGTGGCGGGAAGGGCCTTGACCAGATGCTCGACCGAGAACGGCCGGTACAGGCGAACCTTCACGAGACCCACCTTCTCGCCCTTGGCGACCATGTGCTCGACGACCTCGTGCATCGTGTCGCCGCCGCTGCCCATGATGCAGACGACGCGCTCGGCGTCAGGGGCGCCGACGTAGTCGAACAGCTTGTAGGCGCGGCCGGTGATCTTGGCGAACTTGTCCATCGTCTTCTGCACGATGGCGGGGGTCTTGTCGTAGAACGCGTTCACGGTCTCGCGGCCCTGGAAATACACATCGGGGTTCTGCGCGGTACCACGGATGAATGGCTTGTCGGGGTTGAGACCGCGCTTGCGGTGCTCGTCGACCAGCTTGTCGTCGATCATTTCGCGGATCTGGGCGTGCGAGATGATGTCGACCGTGTTGACCTCGTGCGAGGTGCGGAACCCGTCGAAGAAGTGAATGAAGGGAATCCGGCTCTCGAGCGTCGCTGCCTGCGCGATCAGCGACATATCCATCGCTTCCTGCACCGAGCCGCCGCCCATGATGGCGTAGCCGGTCGAGCGGACCGACATGATGTCGCTGTGGTCGCCGAAGATCGACAGGCCCTGGCAGGCCAGCGAGCGGGCGGCGACGTGGATCACGGACGAGGTGAGCTCGCCGGCGATCTTGTACATGTTCGGGATCATCAGCAGCAGACCCTGCGACGCGGTGAACGTCGTGGTCAGGGCGCCGGACGTCAGCGAACCGTGAACGGCACCCGCGGCGCCGCCCTCAGACTGCATCTCCACGACGGTCGGAACGGTACCCCAGCCCATGTTGGAGCTCGGCGTGATCGGGTAGATCGCGATGACCTCGTTCGTCGCGTGGGCGACATAGGCCACGGCCGTATTGCCGTCCATCATGTCGTGCTTGTAATTCGTCTTGGCCTCAGACACGGTGTCCCTCCTGAATGTGTTGTCGCGGGGATGTACCCCCACGTTCCTGAAACGGGTGAATGATAGGCCGAGGCCGGTCAGAAGTCAACCCGGCGACCGGCATGGCATCCGCATGAACGTTTGAAAATCCCCTGCCGGCGTGAAAAATAAAAAATTCACAAATCAGCCGCGCGTTGGTTCGACGGATGCGCCGTTATTCCTGAGACGCCTTGGGAAGCGGCTGAACAATACTGCAATGTTCACCCGGTACGCCTTCCGGACAGGCCAGAAGCCGCTGTTGAAGTATCGACAAATCCGTCCGGAACATCGTCGCCCAGTCACGGTTTCTATTCGATACCGCGGTCTCGACGCGAGGCTTGATCGGTTTGCCGATCAGCATCCGGAGAGGCCGGACTCGCGGCAGAAAACAGCCCGGGGGCAGCACCCGGTCACACCCGTCCGTTGCAACCGGAACGAACGCGCATCCGGTGAGACGGCAGAGCATTGCCGCAATGCCGAATTCGGCGGCAGGCTTGTTCGAAGACGCGAAATCGGAAGGAACGAACAGGGCGATCCGGCCGCCGGACTGCAGCACGTTCAGGGCCGCTCGTATCCAGCTCAGCCAGCCGCCGTTGCGTCGCGGCAGGTTGAGAAACCCGAGACGCGAAGCCAGGGCGCGGAGAATGGGCTTTTTCCAGATGGAGAGACTGACGACGGCCTGGAAGGGGCGGGGATAATACGCCGTCAACAGTGCCTGGGCGATGAGCTCACTTCCGTGAATGAGAATCACGGCCGGTCCGGACTCCGCGGCGGCATGCGCATAACCGCCGAACCGGACCGTCAGGTCGAACGCGGCGAGCAGGCCCCGGAAGGAACGTCTGGCGCGTCTGAAGTGGTCGATGAATTCCATCTGGGCAAGATCTCGTCGATCTTGTCTCAGCTTCGCCGGTCGGGAATGCGGCCGTATACGCGGTTTACGTCATACCGGTTCATGAGCTCCGAAATGACGATCGCATTGATGAGCTGTTGCCGCGACCAGCGCCTCGCGGGCCGGCGGGTGGTGACGGTCGTGGTCGAGGCGGTGCGGGCGATGGCAAAGCCGTCGCGCTCGTAACTCCCGCGTCCGGTCAGCGACGGCGCCTCGTCGAGACACGGCCCTTCATCGCTCTCGGCGCTGCCGAAATGTGACGACACGGGTGGAAGCGGCGGAAGCGCGCGGCCGCCCTGATCGAAGGCAGCGCGGCCTTTGCCCTGGCCCCGCTTTTTCTCCTTCTTGTCAAAGCGCTTCTGCCTCGCGGGCTGGGGCTGAACTTTCTGAGGGGTTCCGAACACCTCGCTCGGGGCCGGTGTCCGTTCGAGGGAAACGACGTCGTCATCGAAGCCGCCCGACAAAGGTCGCTGCTGAGACGATTTCTGGGCCTTTTCCTGCTGCTTGAAGAAGTCATCGATTGCCGTGAGGTCGCCGAACTCGGCGTCAGAACTGCCGCTCGACTTGTTCTTGCTCATTTCCGACCAGACCGAGGCGACGACGATCACCAGGAAGATGACGACCTGGAAAAACGCTTCCACGTTTCAGCGCTCTCCGCTTACTTGTTGGGGATGACCGGCACGTCGACCATCTGCGAGAAGGACTTTCGCATCTCGGTGTCGGAGTTGATATTCTTCAGAGTATAATAATCGAGAATACCGATGTTGCCGTCAGACAGCGCCGATGCGACGGCCTGTGGAACCTGCGCCTCGGACTCGACGAGCTTCGCGCGCATCTCCTGCTCGAGGGCGCGCATTTCCTGCTCCTTGGCCTCGGCGATGGCGCGGCGTTCGGCGGCCTTTGCCTGGGCGATCTTCATGTCGGCCTCGGCCTGGTCGATCTGGAGCTTGGCGCCGATGTTGCTGCCGATGTCGACGTCGGCGATGTCGATCGAAAGGATCTCGAACGCCGTTTTCGCATCGAGGCCCTTTTCCTGGACCGTCTTGGAGATGCGGTCAGGATTCTCGAGGATTTCCTTGTGCGACTCAGCCGAGCCGATCGTGGTGACGATGCCTTCGCCGACGCGGGCCAGGATCGTCTCTTCGGTGGCGCCGCCGATCAGCTTGTTGATGTCGGTTTTCACGGTGATGCGGGCGATGGCCTTGACCTGGATGCCGTTCTTCGCCATGGCCGAGACTTCGGGGGTCGTGATGACCTTCGGTTTCACGCAGTTGCGGACGGCGTCGAGCACGTCACGGCCGGCCAGATCGATCGCCGTGGCCTGTTTGAAGTTCAGCGGAATGCCGGCGCGTTGCGCCGAAATGAGGGCTGAAACGACTTTCTGGACGTTGCCGCCGGCGAGGTAGTGCGATTCGAGCGCTTGCAGGGCCACGTCGAGACCGCCCTTGAACGCCGTGATGGCCGGGTTGATGATCTGATACGGGGAGACGCCGCGAAGCCGCATGCCGATCAGGTCGAACAGGCCGACCGGGACGCCCGACGCGAGAGCGCTGACCCAGAGTCCGACCGGAACGAAATAGGTGAGAACGAAGAAACCGATCAGACCACCGATGATGATCAATACGACGAAGCCTTCCACGGAACGCCTCCTTCAGATCGACGCACGAATTTTCACGCTGCCCGGCATGTACCGGCCCATTTTATTCTATAATCCGGGAAACCCCGATCAAAGTCAAGAACAAGGTGACCCCACGACCCATGCGCGTTCCGAAACTCGAGCGATACAGGCAGCTTGCCGCATTTCCCAATTTATTCGAACCCCCGATACGGGAACTGCTGGAAACCCCGTTCGAACGTGCCGGGAAGTGGAACGACGCGTTTTTTCGACGACCGGCGCCGCTGATTCTTGAAATGGGCTGCGGCTGGGGCGATTTCTCGCTCGGTCTCGCCAGGATCTATCCCGCCTTCAATGTGCTCGGTCTGGACGTCAAGGGCGGCAGGATTTGGCATGGCGCCAGGTCGGCACTGGAAGAAAAACTGAACAATGTCGGATTCATCCGGGTCGAGGGCGAACTGCTGGAGAAGTTGTTTGCGCCGGGAGAACTCGATGAAATTTGGGTTACGTTTCCCACTCCCTACCTGCGGAAACCCGGAAAAATGCTGATTGCACCGACATTTCTTGCTCGATACCGAACTCTTCTCGCCCGAAACGGAAAATTGAATCTGTTGACGGATGTTGAGCCGATTGCCGAATATGCACGTCTGATCTGGCCTCTCTGCGGATTCGAGATCCGCGAAGACACCGACTGGGAAGGCTTGTGCCAACGGAACGAGGCGTTCAGCCAGGAAAAGGTTTGTACGAGATTTCAGGCCCGGGCAATCGAACGAAACAAGCGTGTTCGCTCTCTTTTGGCCGTGCCACTTCCCGGCGTCGTGAAGCCCATTTCACCGGAAATCCTTCGGATGCCTTGGGGAAAATGACGCTCTGACCGGTTAGCGTTCCTTCTTTTTCGGAAGGGACCTGCAATACTCCAGGACGTCACGTCCCGAGAGGTCGATCGCCGCCGCCTGACTGAAATTCAACGAGCTTCCGGCCTCCTTTGCCATCAGAAGAGCCCGAACGACCCTCGCCGGATTGCCGCCTGCCAAGTGATGAGCTTCCAGCTCATTCATGCTGATGGGAATGCCCCCGCGGGAGGCTGCAATCGCGGATCCTACGATCAGGTGCGGCGGCACGTTCCGCAATCGCATGCCGATCAAGCTGAACGGGTCGAGTTCGAGTCCTGTCCAGCGGGCCCGGATCAGCAGGATGACCGGCACGACCCAGTTGACGACAAGGACAAGGATCAGAAAGCCAATCAGGGGGAGATACGCGGAAAAGTCCACTGAAAGCCCTCGTCAGGCGTTGCCTGGGGGAGGAGGTTCGATCATTGCCACGATGAGCGCCCCTTCTTTCACGCGCAGAACTTTGATTTTGCTCTGGCGCGGAACGAACTCGCCGTCCGACAGCACGTCCATGCGCTCGTCGCCGATGCGGGCGATGCCTGAAGGGCGAAGGTCGCTCGTGGCAACGCCTTCCATGCCGACGAATCGTTCGAGGTCGCGGATCGCCGTGAATCCGTCCTCGACGGAGATCTTCGCGTTCAGGACGAACTTTTTCCCGATGCTGGTATGTGGGAAGATATAAATCGCCCAGAGAACCAAGCCCACGAGGGCCGCCATCGAGCCGAACGAGTACAGGACGGCCAGCCGGATGTCGAGTTTCCAGAAGGCGAGGCCGAGGCCGGCAAAAATCGCGATGATGCCCGTGACGCCGGTGATTCCGAAACCGGGAATCAGCGCCACTTCGATGAACAGCAGGAGCAGACCGCCGATCAGCATGGCTAGCACGACCATGCTGTAGGAGACGGCCCCCGGTTCACCCGGAGCGGGCGTTTCCGCTGGCTTTCCCGTTCCGGCCGGTTCATCCGAGGTGCCGGTCGGAGCGGCTTCGGGCTGCCTGCCGGAATCGGTCGTGCCCGATGAAAGCCGCGGAAGGAGCTCTTCGCCGGACATTTCCTGCGCCATGACTGCCGGAGTCGCGAAAAAGCAGGCCAGCAGAAGCAAAAACGAGAAGACAGGCAGCATGTTCCGCATGAGGAGGTTCCTTATCCCTTTACTTCCCGGACGACGATCTTCGTGCCCTCGACGGCGATGACCGTGATCGGCTTTCCCCGCTCGATGAACTCGCCGTCGGATGTCACGTCGAATTTGTCGGGGCCGATCCGGACGATGCCGGCCGGTCGGCACGTCGAAACCGTCGTGCCTTCCATGTGGAGAAGCTTGTCGAACGCGTGGCCGTCGACAGCCACGAAGCCGGCTTCGGTCGTCATCGCTTCCTTGAGCACGAACCGGTCGAACAGTTTCAGTTTTGGCCCGAGATTGTAGAGCACGACGATCATCACGATCGACAGGGCCATGATTTTCGCAATTGAATATACAGCGGTATATATTCCGCCGAACGTGATCACCAGGCCGGCGCACATCGCGCCGATGCCGGCAATGCCGGTGATGCCGAAGCCGGGAATGATGAAAATTTCAGCCAGGAGCAGCAGAAGGCCGATGCCGAACAACAGGACGGCTTCGAAGCCCGCCATGTAGGCGAACAGGTGGCCGCCGAAGAAAAGGGCGAAGCAGACGAGGCCGAACCAGCCCAGCAGGCCCCAGCCGAACACCAGAAACTCGAGAACCAGGCACCAGAAGCCGATCGTGAACAGCAGGACGGAGACGTTGGGGTGCGTTAGCCAGCGGGCGATTCTCTCGCCCGAGGTCGGCTCGGCGCGCTCGATCGTTGCCTGCTCGAGGTTCAGACGGCGCAGCACTCCGTCGAGCGAGGTGACGACCGCATCGCAGAACCCGTGCTGGAGGGCGCTTTCGCTCGTCAGGGTGAGGATCTCGCCACGCTTGCGGAGGCCGGGGATGGCGTCGACTTCCTTGTCGACCATCGAGGCGGCCAGTGTTTTCGGCCGTTTTCGCGCTTCGGCGGCGGATTCGAACTCGCCCCGGAACGCCGAAACGAACTTGGCTTCGGCGGCCTGGATCGAGGTGCCCATGATCTTGATCGGGGTCGCGGCGCCCATCTCGGAGCCGGGCTCCATGAAAATGCGATGGCAGGAAATCGTTATGAGAGCGGCCGCCGAGAGCGCCCGCCCCTTGACGTACCCGACGGTCGTGATGCCGCTTCGCAGGAGCGCGTCTTTCATCTCCTGGGCCGCGTCGACGAGACCGCCGTTCGAGTTGACCTCGAGAATGACCGCCTTGATGTTCTCGCGCTCGGCGCGGCGAATCATGCGCTGCAGGAAGAAGGAAAGCCCGCTGTCGATATTGCCCGTGATGGGCACGACGAGCACGGTTTCCCCTTTTCCCGATATTGCCGACTGGGCATTGGCCGGGAAGGCGGCGAACGTCAGCGCGATGAAAAGAAGGCACAACAAACCCGCGAGACGGTAAAACCGTCCCAAGCCTTGAATTATATAACAAGCCGCTGAAATATGTAAAGTCTTTTTTCCCAACTTTTGTAGTCGATTACTTCCGCCGCCGCTGCTTGCGCCGGGCTTCGGCCGCCTTGCGCTTCGCTTTCTCGCTGGGCTTCTCGTAGGCGCGCCGCCGCTTGATTTCCTTGATGATGCCGGCCTCCTGGCACTTCTTCTGGAAGCGCTTCAGGGCTTTCTCCAACGGTTCATCCTTCAGAACTCGAACTTCTGCCATATCGTTTCACCCCCCTCCCTATCTTCGTTTTCACGAGGGGAACATCGTTTCTCTGTCGTCAACCCGGCGGCCACTGCATCTGCCGCTTGCCGAGAACATGAAAATGGATGTGACCCACCGATTGTCCACCGTGTTCACCATGGTTCGTGACGACCCTGAAGCCCTGCTCAAGGCCGAGTTTCGAGGCGACCTGCTGGATGCTCCGGAACACCGGGGCCAGAACCTGGCCATCGGCCGCGCCGGCTTCGACGAGACTCGCGATATGCTTGCGCGGTACCGCGAGAACGTGAACCGGTGCCTGCGGATGAAGGTCGCGAAACACGATCACGTCGGCATCCTGATACACGATGTCGGCCGGGATCTCGCCCTTCGCAATCCTGCAGAAAATACACGTATCCATAGGTGAAATGCCATACTACCGCATCACTCCCCCCATGTCAACATTCCTGTAACCGATTCGAGGGATACCATAATCCATGCCATTATGGCCGGGCGCATCGCGATGTGCCAGGCCATCACAATGGCATGAAAAAATGTTTTGAAAAATCCGCTTGACTCGGTACACGTGTTTTGGTAATATATCCACATCGCAACGGACGATAACCGGGGCGTGGCGCAGTTGGTAGCGCATCTGGTTTGGGACCAGAGGGCCGCTGGTTCGAGTCCAGTCGCCCCGA
>MWAR01000190.1 GCA_002068715.1 bacterium ADurb.Bin374 | reverse complement strand
CCCCCGCCTCAATCCTCGCCCATCTCGTGACTGATCAGCCTGCGGAGCTTGGTGAACAGCAGATACAGCATGAAGAGCAGGCCGAGCTGCATGACGAACAA
Source organism: bacterium ADurb.Bin374 (assembly GCA_002068715.1). The sequence continues at coordinate 16,933 of MWAR01000190.1, read as the reverse complement.
AGCCATGAACAGCAGACGGTTCACGAACCGTTCCGTCGTCACGATCGTCAGGAGCATTCCGAGGGCGTCGGCGGTCGGCAGGGCTTTCAGCATGGTATTGTTCACCATTTCCGAGTAGGACTGGGCCGCCATGATGAAACTGCCGAACACGAGAACGATTGCAACGACGACGAAGAGAAAGCTGACGATGCGCAGGCGGCGCTCGAGTCGCTCGGAATGGTTCACGGAAGGCTCCTTGTCCGATGTGATCAGGTGCGGATATTATAGGAACCCCGTCCCGGGCATGTCAAACAATGCGTTGAATTAATCCAGGAGGATCCTATGGGAAAAGTGTATGTTTTCATGGCCCACGGCTTCGAAGAAATGGAGCTGACGATCACGACGGACATGCTGCGCCGCGCGGAGTTCGACGTTCAAACCGTCTCGCTCGCCGACGACACCTCCCCCGTCACCGGTTCGCGAGGCATCCCGATGGTTCCAGACATCACGTTCAGTCAGCTCCAGGAAGGCATCGCCGACTGGCTGGTCCTGCCGGGCGGGCTCGAGGGAACGAGACGACTGTCGGAAGACGCGCGCCTGCTCGCCCTGCTCAGACGGCATGTGGACGGCGGGAAACGCGTCGCCGCCATCTGCGCCGCGCCGACCGTGCTGGTCAAAGCCGGTATTGCCGGCGGCTGGCGCATGACGTCGCATCCCGGGGTCCGAGACAAGATGGAGGGCGTCGAGTATCTCGAGGAACGGGTCGTGACGGACGGCCCGTTCATCACCTCGAGGGCGGCGGGCACGACGTTCGACTTCGCGGCGGCAATCATCACCGCGGAAAAAGGCCGGCCCGCGTTCGACCGTGTGAACGAGGGTGTTCTCGCCGCGGTCTGATCCGCCTGAACGACGCCGGCCGGCCCTGCCGGATCAGTGCGCAGCGGCGGGAACGTTGTCCTCGACCTTGAACTGGGGGTTGAGGACCAGCTTGAAGAATTTGGCGTTGAGTCGGTCTCCGAGATAGTTGTTCAGGTCCTCGGAACTCTTCACCAGGAGCTCCCACTGCGGCACCTTGATCTGTTTGCCGCAGAGGGTACAACTCATGACGCCTTTGAGCTCCTCGATGGACTTGTGGCTGACATTGAGGATATTCCTGCAGAGGCCGCATTCGATCGTGAAATAGAAGGGCAGTTTGTCGATTCGTTCAAGCATGTTTTCATTCTCCTCGAGAATTTATTTCACTACTTATATAACCATTATTTTTAATATCCGAGATCCGCATCGATCAGGTGAATTGAGATCGACGTGAGGCGCGGCCGCCGTTCGAGAATGACGGTCACGTTGCACATGCGCTGGGGGGAAGAGCAACCGTCGGGCGCCGGACATGGCCGGTCATGGGCGCAGGGTGTCTGAATTCCGATCCGGCGGGCGTTTTTGGGGCATGCTTCCAGCTTGATTCGCCGAATGGCCGCGGGGACGTCGGGCACAACCTTGTTCCGGCCGGCGACGATCACGACCTTGCCGGGGCCGAAGACCTGGCTCGCGACACGGTTTCCGACTCCGTCGATGTTGACGAGCTTGCCGTCCCGGGTGATGGCGTTCGTTCCAGTCAGCAGGACGTCGGCCGTCAGGCCGTTCCTCCGGACCCGGGCCTTGGCTTCATCGTCGAGCGTCGGCTCGTATGGGTCGTTGATCCTGTTTCCGCGGGCCGCCAGTTTTTCGAACAGTTCCAGCTGGGTGCAGGTGGCGGAGCCGCACCGATTCACCACGGCGTCCAGGGGGATTTCCGCCAGAACGGCTTCGGCGACCCCGTCGGCCGTCGAATGGACGGTGACTTCGAATCCGTGTTCCCGCAGTTTGTCCGCGACGTTTTCGAGCAAGAGCCCTTCCATATATTCTCCTCTATTTTTCAGGGACGATTCCCGTATCTCGGAACGCGGGCGTTCTGCATCCATTCGTATATCCCGCAATCGCGAAATTCGTCAATACCCTGATTTTCTCGTTGTGTTACCATACGTTCCGTGTTTCCGACTTCTCATACTTCCAGACGGAGCAGCAGTGTGAAGAGCTATCGCAAGGAACTCTGGTTCGACATCAAAGGCCGTCGCGCCTTCGTGAATATCACTCCCCAGGTCGAAGCCTGCCTGCGGGAAAGCGGCATCAAAGAAGGCCTGTGCCTCGTGAATGCCATGCATATCACGGCAAGCGTCTTCATCAACGACGACGAGAGCGGCCTCCACCAGGATTTCGAGACCTGGCTCGAGAAGCTCGCTCCCGAAAAGCCGTATTCCCAGTATCACCACAACGGCGCCGAGGACAACGGCGATGCGCATCTGAAGCGCACGATCATGGGTCGTGAGATCGTCGCCGCCGTCACGGACGGCAAGCTCGATTTCGGCCCCTGGGAGCAGATCTTTTACGGCGAATTCGACGGCAACCGGCGCAAGCGGGTTCTGGTCAAGATCATCGGAGAATGATGCATGGCTGATCAGGGTTCATCCGGCAGAAACAATCTCGTTCTCTGGCACTCGCTCGAACTTCCGGAGCTCCTTTCCCGCCTGAAGGCCGACCCCACGGCAGGCCTGACGGCGGAAGACGCGACGAAACGCCGTGACTGCGTTGGTTTCAACCTCCTGAGTCCTCCGCCGCGGACACCGGCCTGGAGACGTTTTCTCGGCCAGTTCGAGAATCCGCTCGTCATCATCCTCCTTGTCGCGGCCGTCGCCAGTGCGTTCGCCGGCCGCGGCACCGATGCCGCCGTCATTCTCGCCGTGACGGTCGTCAACGCGATCATCGGCTTCGTCCAGGAAATGAAGGCCCAGGGAGCCATCGATGCCCTCGCCCGGATGGTGAAAACCGAGGCGACCGTTCTCAGAGGACCCGACCGCCACGAGCGGATCGACGCATCCCTGCTGGTTCCAGGCGATGTCGTTCTGCTCGCGACCGGCGACCGCGTCCCGGCGGACCTGCGTTTCCTCGAGACGAAGAGCCTCCGCATCAACGAGTCGGCGCTCACCGGTGAAAGCCTTCCGGTTGAAAAAACTGTCGGGCGGGCGGAAACCGACGCATCACTCGGCGACAGGCGCGGCATGGGCTTCAGCGGTTCGCTTGTCACCGCCGGCTCGGGCCGCGGCATCGTCGTCGCGACCGGCGATGCGACCGAACTCGGTCTGATCAACGCCCTCATCAATCAGTCGGAAGAACTCGCCACGCCGCTCATGGAGCGCCTCGAGGTCTTTTCCCGCGCCTTCGGCATCTGGGTCGTGGGCTTCGGCGTCGCCATCTTCGCCCTCGGCGTCTGGCGCGGCGGCGACCCGACCGAGATGTTCATGGCGGCCGTCAGCGCCGCCGTCGGGGCGATCCCCGAAGGACTCCCGGCCGTCATGACGATCGTTCTCGCGATCGGCGTGAAGAACATGGCCGCGCGCCAGGCCATCATCCGCAAGCTTCCGGCGGTCGAGACGCTCGGCAGCGTCACGGTAATCTGCTCGGACAAGACCGGCACGCTGACCGCCAACGAGATGACGATCCAGCGCATGATCACGCCGAGCGGCAGTTTCAGCGCCGACGGCGTCGGCTTCAACCCGGCCCTGGGCAAGGTTTACGGCGCGGACGGTGCCGAGACGAACGGCGACCTCCATCTCGACCGACTTCTGCTTGCCGGAGTCCTGTGCAACGACTCCCAGCTCGTTTACAAGACGCACGGCGTCGAGGTCGACGGCGACCCGACCGAAGGCGCCCTTCTGACGGCGGCACTCAAAGCCGGCGCCAGGATCGACGAATGGCGCAAGACGCATCCGCGCCTCGACGTGCTTCCCTTCGATTCGGCCTCGCAGCTCATGGCGAGCCTGAACCGGAATCCCGACGGAACGGCCACGCTCTGGGTCAAAGGCTCCGCCGAGCGGCTGTTTCCGCGCTGCACGACCGTCGAGCCCGACGGGAAAGCCGTCCCGTTTTCCCAGGAACCCTTCCTGGTCCAGATCGACGAGCTCGCGCGGCAGGGCATGCGCATCCTCACCCTCGCCTGCGCGAAGATCGACGGAACCGCCATTCCCACCGAGCTTCCGCCGCTCACCTTCCTCGGGCTGAGCGCGATGATCGACCCGCCCCGACCCGAAGTGCGCCAGTCGCTGGAGCTGTGCGGCCGCGCCGGGATCCAGGTCAAGATGATCACCGGCGACCATCCGGCGACCGCGACCGCGATCGGACGGGACCTCGGCATCGGCAAGGCCGAGATCCCCTGCGTGAACGGCCGCGAGATCGGCGCCGCCTCGATGCCGGAGCTCACCGAGCGCGCCGAGCATGCCTCGATCTTCGCCCGCGTCGCCCCCGAGCACAAATTCAGGCTGGTCGAGGCGCTTCAGAGCAAGGGCCATGTCGTGGCGATGACCGGTGACGGCGTGAACGACGCGCCGGCCCTCAAGCGCGCCGAGATCGGCGTCGCCATGGGCAAGTCCGGGACCGAGGTCGCCAAGGAGGCCTCGGACATGCTTCTGGTCGACGACAATTTCGCGACTCTGGTGCGCGCCGTCGAAGAGGGCAGAAACGTTTTCAACAACCTGATCAAGAGCATGGTCTACATCCTGCCGACGAACACCGGCCAGGGGCTTGTTATCCTTGCAGCTATATTATTCGGACTCAGACTGCCGATCACCCCGGTCCAGGTCCTCTGGGTGAATCTCCTCACCGCGTTCCTCTCGCTGCCTCTCGCGTTCGAGGCGATGGAAAAGGGCCTCATGGACCGCCCGCCGAGGCCGTCCGAACGCCCCCTGCTCGACTGGCAGCTCGTTCTCCGTATCGTGCTGGTATCCCTGCTGATGACCTTCGTGAGCTTCGCCATCTTCTGGTACGAGCGGCACGTCATGGGCGCCACTCTCGAAACGGCCCGCACCTCCGTCGTGGCAACGATGATCGGGGTGGAGCTGTTCTACCTGTTCCCCTCCCGGGGCCTGTATACGCCCATGCCGAACGTCTCTCCCACGCTCAACCCCGTCCTCTGGCCGTGCCTTCTCGCCACGGTCGGCCTGCAGGCGGCGTTCACCTATGTTCCAGTCATGCAGAAGATCATGGGAAGCCGCCCGATCGATCTCGAAGCGTGGCTCGTCATCCTCGCCGCCGCGGCAACCGTCATTCCGATCGTGGAAGTCATCAAGCGCCAGTTTCCACCGGCAGGCCATAAGGCATGACCTTCCCGCGACTTGCATCAGACAATCGTCGTCCGTAGACTGATTCCTGTACACCTTCTTCGACTGGAGGAATGAACATGAGTGCCAACACCCGGAAATCAAAGGTTTATACGATCGGCCTTCGCGCGAAAGGCCCCTCGGACAGCCACGATGCAAAGATCGCCAAGCTCGCCCGCGCCATCGGGATGGACTCGTTCGACTGGAAGAACAAGCTCGTCGCCGTCAAGGCGCATTTCGGCGAGCGCGGAAACTCGGCGTTCATCCGCCCCCATTACCTGCGCCCGCTGACGGAGATCGTCAAGGCCGGTGGCGGAAAGCCGTTTCTCGCCGAGACGACAACGCTGTATACCGGAAGCCGCAGCAATGCTCCCGATCACATCATGACGGCCCTCCAGCACGGTTTCGGCACGGAAGTCACCGGCGCCCCCGTCATCATCTGCGACGGCATCACCGGCCGCGATCATCACATGGTCAGGATCGACGGGAAGCACTGCCAGGAAGTCTCGGTCGCAAGCGGCATTCACGAAGCCGACGCGCTCGTCGTGATCTCGCACTTCAAAGGGCATGAAGTGACGGGATTCGGCGGCGCCATCAAGAACATGGGCATGGGCTGCTGCTCCCGCGCGGCGAAACTGGTGATGCATACAGCCATCCGGCCGAGCGTTCTCACGGACGTCTGCGTGAAGTGCAGACGATGCTTTTCCTGGTGTTCCGCGGGCGCGATCGGCCAGCCGACCCCGGGCGGGCCCGTTGTCATCGACCAGCAGAAGTGCCGGGGCTGCGGCGAGTGCCTCATGGCCTGTCTCGTCGGCGCCATCCGCATCAACTGGAGCTCGGACACGGGCTCCGTCACCGAGAAGATGGCGGAACACGCGCTCGGTGTCCTTGCCCCCAAACGCGATTCCGCTTTTTTCATCAATATACTGATGGATATTGTTCCCTTGTGCGACTGCTACGGTTTCAGCGACGCCCCCATCGTGCCGGACATCGGGTTCGCAGCATCGACGGATCCGCTCGCTCTCGACGCCTGCTGTCTCGACCTCGTGAATGCGCAGGCCGGCCTTCAGAACACCGCCCTTCCTTCGGGACACGAGCCGGGCAAGCCGAAGTTCGCGTGCATCCACGACGAGATCGACAACGACGCCCAGCTGAAGCATTCGGCCGAGATCGGCCTCGGGAACCTGGCCTATGAGCGCATCAGCCTCGACTGAGCATGCAGTGAACGTCGATCCGGACTTCTCCGGGAAAAACGCCGCCGTTTCCGAACCCGCGCCGCCCGCTGTGGAGACCTCCGCCGTCGGGACTACGGAAGACAAGGGGCTGACGCCGCTCCTCCAGCAGTATGTCGATCTGAAGGCGGAAAACCCGAACGCGCTGCTGCTGTTCCGGTGCGGCGACTTCTACGAAACCTTCTTCGAGGACGCCGTCGTCGCAGCCCGGGAGCTTCAGATCACGCTCACCGCGCGCGGCAAGTCGGGCGGCAACCCGGTCCCGCTGGCCGGCGTTCCGTATCACAGCGCGATGACCTATATCGCGCGGCTGGTCCAGAAGGGTTTCACCGTCGCCATCTGCGAGCAGATGGAGGACCCGAAGCTCGCGAAGGGGCTCGTCAAGCGCGAGATCGTGCGCATCATCACCCCCGGCACCATCAGCGACCCGCAGCTGCTCGAGGAGAAGTCGAACAACTGGCTGATGGCCTTCGGGAAGCGCGGCGAGCGGTTCTGCCTCGCCGGAGCCGAGCTCTCGACCGGTGAAGTGATCGTGACGGGCGGGGACAGCGCCGAAATGGCGAAGATCCGCGAGGAACTCACACGTCTGGCCCCGCGCGAGATCCTAGTCCTGGGCGGCGAGGCCGGCGAACAGGAACAGCCTTCCGCCGCTCCCGTGAGTGCCGAGCCCATGCCCTGGAAGGGTCTTCCGATCGAGGTGCTTTCCAGAAAGATGGGTGAGCAACCCGCGCTCGAGGCCATGACCCGGCTGTATCCCTCCGAGCCGCGCCCCCGCTTCCTGGCGATGCCGGGCATCGAGCTGCGCACACTGGGATTGCTGGCCGATTACCTGCTCGACACACAGAAATGCACGCTTTCGCACCTGCGCTTTCCCGCGCCCTATCGGCTTGGCGACGGGATGGTCCTCGACGAGTCGACGCTCAGGAATCTCGAACTGATGCCGGACGGCCGGGACCGCAGCCCCGGCGGCACCCTGTTTGAGGTACTCAACCGCACCCGCACCTCGATGGGCGCGCGGCTGCTCAAGCGGTGGCTGCTCAAGCCGCTGCTGCAGCTCGAGCCGATCCGCGAACGGCAGGACCGCATCGAGGCGCTGGTCGAGGACGGCATGCTTCTGGCAACCCTGCGCGAGCAGCTTCGCGATCTTCCCGATCTCGAGCGCCTGCTCTCGAAGATCATCCTCGGAAGCCGCAACCCGCGGGATCTGCAGGCGCTCTGCCGCGGCATCGAGGCCCTTCCGGCTTTGCATGAGCGGATTTCCGCGTCGTCGATCTCCGCCCTCGCTCCCGAGCTCGAGCCGATCCCCGACCTCGCCCGGCTTCTCAAAGCGAGCCTGCTCGAGAATCTGCCCATGTCGCTGGCCGACGGCGGCGTCATCGCCGACGGCGTCGATCCGGCGCTCGACGAGCTCCGCCGCCTCCGCCGGGATGGCGACAGCTGGCTGACCGACTACGAGGAACGGGAGAAGAACCAGACCGGCATCAAAACGCTGAAAGTCCGCAAGAACAGCGTCTTCGGGTATTTCATCGAAATTTCGAAAGGCCTCACGGACAAGGCGCCGGCCCATTACGTCCGGAAACAGACGCTTACGAATGGCGAACGATATATAACGGCAGAATTAAAAGACTACGAGACGAAGGTCTTCAGCGCCGTCGAAAAATCCGTCGCCATCGAGAAAGACCTGTTCGAAAAGCTCGTCGCCGCGGTGCGCGAGCAGATCACGGCGATCCAGCGGGCCGCAGGGGGCATCGCGCACGTCGACACGCTCTGTTCGCTCGCGCAGCTCGCCCGGGAACGCGGCTACGTAAGGCCAACCCTCGTCGAAGAGCCCGTCCTGCGCATCCGCGAAGGCCGCCACCCCGTCGTCGAGGCGTTTCTCGGCGCAGGCGAGTTCCATCCGAACGACTCTCAGTTCGATGCCGCGCGCCGGCAGGCGGTCATCACCGGCCCCAACATGGCAGGCAAATCGACGTATCTCCGGCAGAACGCCCTCATCGTGCTGCTCGCCCAGATCGGCTCGTTCGTTCCGGCCCGCGAAGCCGAGATCGGCCTCGTGGACCGCATCTTCACCCGCGTCGGCGCCTCCGACAACCTGATCCGGGGCCAGTCGACGTTCATGGTCGAGATGATGGAGGCGGCATCGATCCTGCGCCACGCCACGCCGAAGAGCCTGCTGATCCTCGACGAGATCGGGCGCGGCACCTCGACCTTCGACGGCCTGTCGCTGGCCTGGTCGATCCTCGAATACATCCAGTGCCAGCTGGGCGCCCGCACGCTGTTCGCGACGCATTACCACGAACTGACAGACCTCCAGCCGATCCTCGCCGGCGTCTTCAACCTGAACGTCGGCGTTCTGCACGACGAGAAGACGGGCGACATGGTGTTCCTGCACCAGATACACGAAGGCCCGTCCAGCAAGTCCTACGGCATCGAGGTGGCCAGGCTCGCCGGCGTCCCCTCGCCAGTCATCGACCGCGCCCGCGAGATCCTGTTCGAGCTCGAAAAGACCGAGGAAGACGAGGTCGGCCGCATGACCAGAGCCGTCCGGACGGTGAAGGCCCCCCAGCCCCAGCAGTTGTCGCTGTTCACGCCGTCGAACGAGCTCGCCGAAACGATCCAGGCAATCAACATCGAGAACACGACGCCGCTCGAGGCACTGAACCTGCTCGCGCGGCTCAAGAAGATGGCCAATGGCTGACCCCTTCTGGGAACCGATCTTCACCCGCCTGATCGACGATCCGGGGGTCATCGCCGACATCATCCGCGACACCCCCGACCCGGTCCTGATCGGCCTTGCGCGGAAGAACCCGGCCCTCTGGCGTGTCTGCAACGCCCTCGTCAAGGGAAAGACGATCACCGGGCGCGAGCGTTTCCAGGCCGTGCTGGAAGAGTTTGCCGGCAGGGAACAGGTGCTGCGGAAGGTCCTCTTCTACGAATGGGTCAACGCGAACCCGCGCACGCTGGAGTTCCCGACCATTCCGATCACCGGGGAAACACTTTCCAGGCTCGAGTCGGGCGAGTTCGGCACCCCGCTGAAAATCTCGATTCTCGCCCGCATCGACCCGCGCGGAAGCGCGAAGCCGGTGTTCGATAAATATATCTCGACATATAACAAGCCAGCCATCACGTCGGAACCCCAGGCCGCCTCCGATGCCCCTCCAGCGGACCAGGGCTCTGGCACGGACCTCCTCGAGCTTCGAAGCGAGTTGAAGGGCCTTCGCCGGAAGCTGAAGGAAGCGGAAGAACGGGAAGCCTCGCTCCATGCCAAGCTCAGTGAAAAAGGCGAGCGTGTCGCGGCGCTCGAAAAGCTGCTTGCCGGCGAACAGACGAAGTCTGCGACCATCGAGATCCGCATCGAGACCTTGACCGCCGAACTCGCGAAATGGATCGAGGCTGCCCCCCGTATGGATTCGACGCCCCCGGATACGGCATCCGCCTCCGATCTGCTGGACCGCATTGCGGCCCTCGAAGCGCGATGCCGGGAGCTCGAAGCCGCCCTCGCCCGCCGCACGGCTTCCACCGATCGGCTCGAGAGCGAACTCGACGAGAAGCGCCGGACCCATGCAGACTCCGAATCTCTTTCCCGCCAGATCGAACGCCTCCGCGAAGAACGGACCAGATATCTCGAGCTGATGGACACTCACGGCCGCGCCCTTCCCGCCAGGCTGCTGCTGACCAGCCCGGCTCCGGGCGGGGCCCCGGACGACAAAGTCTGGATTGCCGAAGCGCCGGGATACGGCCGCATCCTCTTCCCTGAATCCCTGCTCCGCCCCGCCTCCTGCGTCGAAGGGGAATGGGTCATGCTCGAACGTGACGAAAACGGGACCGTGTTCCAGGCGCGACCTCTCGAAAACGGCTGGAAACGCGATCTGATCGGCGTTTTGCGCAGCGACGATTTCGGCTGGTCACTCCACTCCGAAGAGCGATCGGAAGTTTTTCCGCTTCCACACGCATTTCCGGGCTTCACCTCCGGAGATGTCGTCAGCGCCGTCGTGCTGCCCGAGTTCGCCGATCGTAAAGCCATCGCCGTTCCGGTGAAGCGGCTTCCCGCACCGTCGGTGCCTGCGGCTGGCGCGGCAAGCGAGCTCAAGGCCGGGTTCGTCACGATTCAGCGCAGGCTCGGCCTTCTCGGAATGGAAGTTGCCGAATTCACTCGCTGGCTGAAACAGCAGGACGTTCCGTTCGTCCTGGAATCAGACGCGATCCGGTTCGAACAGCCGTATTCCGCACTCCTTGCCGCCCTCCGGCCGCGTCTTCCGATGGTTCCCGTCTGCGAGCGCGATGCCTGCCGGGAGCACATGCCCGCCTTTCCCTTCCCCAGACCGGCGCTGCAAGACGAGATTTGCAGTATCTGCCGCGAGGAAGTCGAAGCGGGCAAACCCGCCGAGGCCCAGGTCGCAACCTATGATTTCGAAGGGCGGCGCGTGCTGATCGTCGGGGGCGATGCCGTCGGCGCCGCGTATCGGGAAATGCTGGCGCATCACAATCTCGAAGTGGAGTGGATCAGCGGCTTCGTCGGCCTCGGCGGCGCCCGGCAGGGCATCGGTAACGTCGTCGCGGTCGTCATCGTTCTGAAGCAGGTTTCTCACACCATGCTCCGGGAGATCACGGCAGCGGCGCGGGACGCGAAGGTTCCCCTCCTGTATTCCCACCGGCGCGGGACAACGGGCGTGCTTGCAACTCTTGCGGCCCATTTTCGTCTCGAGCCGAAACAGGGCTGACGTTTCCAAATACCCGACGCCGGCTCGTCTCTCCCATCCGTTCTCCATCCGCGCCCCTTCGCAGCCAGGGATTTTCTTCTCATGGAACAGGGGAAATGTGCCGAAACAAGGGTTTGAGGTGTCGTCGATGAGAGAGGCTCTCAGGCTCAGTGCTCCGGAGAATGCGGCCGCATGATGAGCGGATACAGGCGCAATACCGCCACCGATCAGCTTCTGCGGCAGTATTTCCGCGAGCTGAAAAAGTATCCTCCCCTTTCGCGGAAGGAGGAAGAGCTCCTGCTCGCAAAGATCAAGGCGGGCGGGCTATCCGGCAGACAAGCCGAGAAGCGTCTGATCAAGGCAAACCTCCGCTTCGTCGTCTCGGTAGCGAAGCGGTACAAGTTCATCAACGACGTTCCGTTCGAGGACCTGATCGCGGTCGGGAACCTCGGACTCCTGCGCGCCGCGAAGCGGTTCGATCACAAGCGGAACGTGAGATTCATCTCCTACGCAGTCTGGTGGATCCGACAGGCCATGATCCAGGCCGTTTCCATGCACGCGAACACGATCCGAATCCCCCTGAACCGCATTCACACGGGGCTGCGCCTGAAGAAATCCGAAGAAACACTCCGAAAGCACCTGAATCGCCAGCCGACGATGGAAGAACTCGCGGAAGAGGTCGGCATGAATCCGGAAGAGCTGCGAAAGTTTCTCGCCGATACCCCGAACGTGGTCTCGCTCGACACCACGATGGTCGACAACGAGGAAGACCTCGTTCTAAGCGACGTCATCACGGACCCGAAGGGGGATCCCGAGGTGCTGTCATCGGAAAAAGCATTGAAGGACGACGTCCAGAAGCTTTTTGCCTCGCTCACGGACCGGGAACGGATCGTCCTGCAGCAGCGATTCGGCTTCCAGACCGACCGGTCTCACACGCTCGAGGAGATCGGGAAGCTGCTCAGCCTGACGCGCGAACGCGTCCGGCAGATCGAGAACCAGGCGCTGCAGAAACTCCGGCACCCCAGTCGCGCCTCGATTCTCGCATTGTATCGCACCTCCACCTGAACGAAACACCGGGCGGCCATGGCCGCCCGGTGTCGCATACGGGGTTTTTTCCGATCAGGCCCAGAGGATATGGCGGGTGAGAATCGGATGGATCAGTTCGGGGTGATGCGGGAGAACGCGCACCGAGATACCCTGGCGACCGCTCTTCGAGAGGGTGATCGCGCCGGCGAACAGCGAGCGCCCGTCTTTCTCTTCGACTGGTTTGAGATCGGCGAACGTTCCTTCCCCGATCATCCCGTCGGAGCCGACGGTTCCGTAATATACCTGGACCGATACATCCTTCGCCTGCAGGCGATCGAGATACAGGCGGACCTTCACATCGACGGGCTGGCCGACTTTCTGCTCGTCGCCGCCGGCCGTCTCGACATTCTCGATCCGGATGTTGTTCCAGCAGCCGCGGAGGTTTCCGAGCCAGGCCGCCAGGTCGCGCACCTTGCTGTAATCGTTGCCCGAAAGCGACTTGTAGCGTTTATTTCCAGTCATATAGAACCGGTCGTTGTATTCGCCCACCATGCGGTTGGTGTTGAACACCGGGCAGATCTGGCTCATGCAGGCCTTCATCATGGTGATCCAGCGCCGCGGCAGGCCATCGCTGCACAGCTCGTAATATTTCGGAACGATGTCCTTTTCGAGCTGTTCATACAGGGAGTTCGCATCGACTTCGTCCTGATAGTCGAGATCCGAGATCTCCCCGCGGCCGCCGATCGCCCAGCCGACCTCGGGATTGAAGCACTCGTCCCACCAGCCATCGAGCACGGAGAGGTTCAGCGCGCCGTTGGCGGAGGCTTTCATGCCGCTGGTTCCGCTGGCTTCCTGCGGCCGACGCGGGTTGTTGAGCCAGACGTCGACGCCCTGCACGAGGTAGCGCGCGACGACGACGTCGTAGTTCTCGATGAACACGACGTGACGGCGGATCCGCTCGTCCTTGCAGTGCTGGATGATGTCCTTGATGAACTGCTTCCCCGGCTCGTCCTTCGGATGGGCCTTGCCGGCGATGATGATCTGGACCGGCCGCTCCTTGTTGGTCAGGATGCGGATCAGGCGTTCCTTGTCGCGGAACAGCAGGGTCGCGCGTTTGTAGGTGGCGAACCGGCGCGCGAAGCCGATCGTGAGCGTCTCGGGATTGAGCACTTCGCCTGCCGCCGCGATCTCGGCCGGCGGCGCGCCGCGTGACGAGAGCTGGTGCTGAAGGCGCTGACGGGCAAAGGCGACGAGGCGCTCGCGCCGCCGCTCGTGGGTGCGCCACAGCTCCTCGGGCGGAATCGACTCGATCTTCTGCCAGACGGAGTGGTCGCCGGGCGAGTTGATCCAGCGGAGGCCCAGATAGCGATCCATCAGCGTCGACAGTTCCTGGGACATGTAGGAGCGGACGTGGACACCGTTAGTGACGGAGTCGATCGGGATCTCCTGGAAAGGAACGTTCGGATACAGGCTGCCCCACATCTTGCGCGACACGTAGCCGTGCAGTTTGCTGACGCCGTTCGCATGGCCGCACAGATTGAGCGCGAGGACCGCCATCGAGAAGCCGTCGCCCTTCGGCGTGTTGTTCTGCCAGCCGAGATCGAGAAACTCCTGCCAGTTGACGCCCAGCTTCGGATAATACACCGAGAAGTATTTTTCCATCATCTCCTTGGTGAACACGTCGATGCCGGCCGGGACGGGGGTATGGGTCGTGAACACGTTGCTGGCGCGGGTGAGTTCGAGCGCCTCGCGGAAGTTGAGCTGATGCCGCTCCATCGCCACCACGATGCGTTCGAGGGCCAAAAACGCCGAGTGGCCTTCGTTCATGTGATACACGGTCGGATGCATGTCGAGCTCGTGGAGGGCCCGCAGACCGCCGATGCCGAGGACGATCTCCTGCTGGATGCGGGTCTCGATGTCGCCGCCGTACAGTTCTCGGGTGATCCGCCTGTCCGCCGGCGTGTTGGCGGGCGTGTCGGTATCGAGAAGGAGCAACGGCACGCGGCCGATGTGTGATTTCCAGATGAGCACCTTCACGGTGCGGCCCGGCAGGACGACCTCGACCGAGAGCTGATTCCCTTTCGGGTCAAGGCAGGGCTGAATCGCCATGTTGTGGAAATCGTTTTCGGGGTAACTTTCCTTCTGCCAGCCATTCGCGTCGAGCGACTGCTGAAAGTATCCGACCCGGTAGAGAAGGCCGACGCCGGCAAGCGGAAGGCCGAGATCGGACGCAGACTTCAGGTGGTCGCCGGCCAGCATGCCCAGGCCGCCGGAATAGAGAGGCAGACTTTCCGCGATGCCGAATTCGGCCGAGAAGTAGGCGATGATCGGCTTCTCGGAATACCCGTATTTCTTGGCGAACCACGTCTGGCGATCGGTCATGTATTCCTGGAACGAGTCCCAGGCACGTTCGAGATGGGCGAGGAAGCCGTCATCCTGCGCTTTCAGGGCCAGGCGTTCCTGTGACATGCAGCCCAGCATCTTGGCGGGATTGTGATAGGTGCGTTCCCACTCGATGGGGTCAAGCCGGCGGAAAAGCCCGATGGCTTCGGGGTTCCAGCACCACCAGAGGTTCATTGCCATGTCTTTCAGGCGCTTGAGCGGCTCCGGGAGGCTTGGAACCACGACGAACGTTCGGATCGGCTTCATTCTGCTGTTGATCTCCTCAAGTAAAATAGGGGGAAAGCGAGTCGCACATCATATACCACGGCATGCTCCCATGCGCAATCCCGCCCTCGCAGGGCAAGCGCATCAGTTTTCACAACCGCTGAATCACAGAGATACTCCGTTGATAAAGTGGGGATGGACGGGTATACTTGAACATTCCAGCATGCAGCGATTGATCGCCATTCTTTCCATCGTTCTCCTGACCGGCCTTCCGGCCCATTCGGCCGAGGAGGGTTTTGTCGTGAAGCGGAAAAATCTCCGGCCGATCGCCACGGAGCCGTTTTCGATTCCCGACACGCCGCCGAACATGACGATCACGTCGGCAGCCATGCAGTTTGCCAGCGGGGTCGTGGTCCTGGAAGGGAACGTGCGCGCAGTGCGGGATCCCGACCTGTTGACCTGCGGCCGGGCTCGCCTCTACCAGACGCCGCGGCGCATCCACGCGACGCACGTTCCGCGCCTGTTCCGCAAGGAATCCCTTCCGGAGAAACGTTCTACGCGCGAGATGACGCTGGACGCCACCGACATCGTCTGGAACGACGACGCAGGCACGATCAACGCTTCTTCCGGCGTCGCGGTGAAGCTCGAGGAGCGGACGTGGGACATGGCCACCTACTCGTGGGTGATCATCTCGGCCGACGCCATGGAGGGCGACCGTGGAACGCGCCGGCTGCGCTTCGACGGGAACGTGAAAGTGAAGGACCGCGAGCATTTCGCGCAGGGAAGACATCTCGATTACGACCGGGCCAGCTCGACGGCCATCCTGGCGGGCGATGCGATGGTCGAGACCGAGGAGTGGAGTCCGAAGGAACAGCGAATGGTTAAACGGACCCTGACGGGACAGATCATCAGATACAATACCGAAACGAAAGCGGCATCATCAGAATAACTATGGATTTGAACATCACCTACCGCGGCTACGTCCTCGACAATTTCCAGATCCAGGCCATCACCGAGATCGAAAACGGCCACTCGCTCGTGCTTGCGGCGCCGACCGGCTCCGGCAAGACCCTCGTCGCCGAGTATCTCATCGAGAAGATTCTCCAGACCAACCGGCGCATCATCTACACGTCGCCCATCAAGGCGCTCTCGAACCAGAAATACCGCGACTTTTCGCGGCTGTACGGCGACAAGGTCGGCATCCTCACCGGCGACGTCGTCATCAACCGCGACGCCCAGGCCCTCATCATGACCACCGAGGTCTATCGGAACATGGCCGTCGAGGACCCCGCCGCGATCGCCGACGTGGCATACGTCATATTCGATGAGATACATTATCTCGGCGACATCGAGCGCGGCACCGTCTGGGAGGAATCGATCATCTTCTCTCCGAAGTCGGTCCGGTTCCTGGCCCTGTCGGCGACGATTCCCAACTACGCGGAGCTCGCACACTGGATCGAATCGGTGCTCGACCACAAGGTCTCGGTCATCGCCCACAACGAGCGGGCGGTTCCTCTTTCGTATACTTTTTACTATAAAAAAGCGCTTCTGCCGTTCAAGGAGCTGAACAAGCGTGTCAGGAAGCACGGCGAGGCCGACGAGCCGCAGCGCAGGAAGCGCGGCGAGGACAAGACCGAGTTCCGACATTTCGACATCATCCGGACCCTCCAGTCCCAGGACCGCCTTCCCGTCCTGTATTTCGTCTTCTCCCGCGCCCTTGCCAACAAGATGGCAAGGGAGACCGCCCGCCAGTTCGACTTCACGAGCAAGGCCGAGAAAGAACGGATCGCTGACATGGTCGATGCGGCCATCGAGAAATACTCGCTCTGGTCCCTCGAAAGCGCGAACGAGCTCCGCGAGCAGCTGATCCGGGGCGTCGGCGTCCACCACGCCGGCCTGCTTCCACAGCTGAAGGAACTGGTGGAAGTGCTGTTCGCCGAGCGCACGGTGCGCGCGCTGTTCGTGACCGAGACGTTCGCGGTCGGCGTGAACATGCCGGCGCGCACCGTCGCGTTCGACGCGCTCAAGAAGTTCGACGGCCGCAGCTTCCGCTCGATGAAGGCTCTCGAATTCTGCCAGATATCGGGCCGCGCCGGCCGCCGCGGCATCGACCCGATGGGCTGGGTCGTCGTGCCCTACCTGCCGCGCGATCTCGACATCGACGAGACCGAACGGCTCGTCTACGGCGATATCGAGCCGCTGACGA
>MWAR01000189.1 GCA_002068715.1 bacterium ADurb.Bin374 | reverse complement strand
ATGGGTGTTTCGCGGGAGTTCGACGGCTTCGCCGACCGGACCTCGTGCATGAGCTGCGGGAAATGCATACCGGTCTGTCGGACCGGGGCCCGGCGGTTCCGGTTCGGGTCTGCCGGATCGAAGAAGGAGGAAAAGGTCGGAATGAGCGGGACCATGACAGAAGTATATGGTGGAGTATGGAATCGCCTGCGCCGCGACCTCTTTCTCGTCGCGATGCAGCTTGCGGCAAAAACCCCGCTCGGCATGGCCCGGTATGCCTTCGAACAGACGGCGTTCTACCGGCGCCTCTACGGACGGCCTCCCGCCGAGTTCGAGAGCCTTCCGCTCACGCTGAAGAAGGAACTCGGGAGCGCCGACCCATACGATGTTCTGGCCGACGCGATGCGCGATCAGGTGGCCCTGTACGGCGAAACCACGGGCTCGACGGGGTATCCGACCCCCTCCTTCTTCACGACGCGGGAATTTCACGGCGGCCGGGCGCTCGCGCGGATTACGCCATATATCGGCCTCCTGGACGGCATCATGGCCGAGAACCGGGCCGTCGTGAACGGCCTCACATTCGGATTCACGGTCGCCGGGATGACCTTCGGCGATCTGCTCGGAAGCCTCGGCGGCGTCGTCGCCAACGTCGGGACGCGTTCGACGATCGCCACTCCCGAGCGCATGGCGAGAGCCCTCCGACGCCTGCGGCCGGCGGTGCTCACCGGAACCCCGATCGACATCCTCTCCTGGCTGCGCATCGTGAAGGAAGACACGCCCGATCAGTATCCCGGGCTGCTCGAGCACCTGAAACTGACGCTCTCGACGGCGGAACTGTGCGCCGCTTCCCGCAGCAGGGCCATTTCGAAGGAATTCGGATTCAAACATATCGATGTCTATGCGTGTGTCGAAGGCTTTTTTTCTCTGCCGTGTCCGTGCGGCGAGAAGCATGTTCTGCCCATCTACCATCCGGAGGTGTTCGACGAACGCCTGAATCGCGTCGGCACCCGCGGAGAGGGGCGTTTCGCCTATACGAATCTCCTCAAGAAGAGTTCTCCGCTCGTGCGATACCTGCTCGACGACTTCGTGACCATCGCGGACAGTGCCTGCCCCTATGGTTTCACCGCCAGCATCGAACCGCATGGCAGATGGGAACTTACCGTCGTTCTGAACGGCCGGCGCATGGGCGTGCGCCACTTCGAGGAGGCGATCTTCTCGCACGGCCTGTTCGGTGATTATCGCGTCGTCATCGAAGACGACCGCATCCGGGTGACGGCCGAGGAATACGGCGCGCACGATTCCCGCGAGACCATGGCCCGAGCTCTTTCCGACGTGTTCGGACAGCGGACGGAGGTCGAACTGGTGCCGTTCGGAACGATCACGAAGTATCGTGAGATCAGGCAGAGCAAGCCGATTCTGAAGATCGAAGACAGGCGCTCGACCTCGACCCAGGTCATTCCGGAGTATCTCTAAAAGGCTGCAGGAGGCGTGATGGAACAGAGCCCGAAGGTTTGCTCCCGTTGTCAGCAGGCGAATTTTCCGATTGCGGAATACTGCCGGCATTGCGGGGAACCGCTGTTCGAGATCGGTTCGATTTCCCGCGCCTCCTTCCCGGGCCGCCTGTTCGGCCATCTTGCCGACGGCCTGGTGTGGGCCGTTGCCGAACTCCACCGATGGTGGGAGATCGGCGGACTCACCGTCAGGATCAAGTCCCTGGAGCGCCGGCGGGCCGCTCTTTTCACCGAAGCCGGGTTGCAGAAAGAAACTCCCGACGCGCAGAGCCCAGGGCGCGAGCGGCTGATGGCGATCTCTGGCGAGATTGCCGAGCTGAAGGCGAGAGACGAGATCCTGCGCCGCCGCAGCTGGGCTCTCACCCCGGAAATCCTGTTCGGGGCGATCGTCATCGTCTTCATCGCGGGTATCCTGCTGCTTCAGCCGCGCACGGACCTCGTTCTTCAGACGTCGCAGGCCGGTGTTCTGGTTGGCTCGGGCGGAAGCATCAGCCGGACCGTCGAGCATCGGCTTGCCGGTTTTGCAAATGTGACGACCGCGGCCTGGTGGAACGGCAGCCTGTTCGTCGGCGGCGACGGCGGTGTTGCGCAGATCGACCCCGCAACCGGCCTCGCAACGGCCGTGAGCGGCCTGCCGACCGGCTATTACGCGCGGCATCTTCTGGTCGACGGCGGGCGTCTGATCGTCGCCGGATACGGCGGCGCGTTCGCTCTCGATACGACCGGTGGCATGACACCGCTTTACGAAAGAACCACTATTCCCGTCGACCTGCTGAATCGGGTTGCTCCGACAAGCGACGGGGGCCATCTCGTCGGAACAGTCGGCCACGGCCTGCTGAAAGGCCGTAACGGCCTCGCCGTCGTGCTTCTCGGAACCCAGGGCCTGACCCCGGTCGGATTCGGATGGCTCGACGGGGAACTCTGGGTCGCTCATGAGCGCGGACTCCTCAAAGGCGATGGCACGAACTTCGAACCTGTCCGGCTTCAGCTCCTGGACGGACGAGCCGTCACCGCTCTCGCCGTCGATCGCTCGGCGATCTACGTGGGGACCGACAACGGCCTCGCGGCCGGCTTCAAGAACGGCAGGGACTGGGTCTGGACGACACTCTCGCCAGGCGAGCCGAAGGTCATCCGAGACATGGCGATGGTCGGAGATGCCCTGCTGGTCTGCTCCGATGAGGGTCTGTTCAGATACCGAGACGGCAGATTCGAAAAACTGAGCGGCGATGTCGGCCAGCGCGCGCTCGCGATCAACGGCGAGTTCATCGCGACGGTCGGTCCGAAGCGCATCCTGCTTCACGCATTTCAAGGATTGCCGTCCGTAGCCGCTTCCGCAGAGCCGCCGGCGAACGCGACACCCATCGTGGCCGCTCCCGTTCAGCCGGTGATTCCATCGGTGGGAACGTATGCTCCGGATATCCCGACGGCTTCCACAGTGGTGCCTGTCGTCCTGCAGCCGACCCCGCAACCGAGTGCTCCCACGCCGTCGCAACCACAAACCGTTTCGCAGCCTCCGGTGGCAGTTCAGGCCGCTTCAGACCCGGTTTTCGGAACGATCCCGCTTCCCGCCTCGCTGCGCGGCCCTTCCGCTTCCTGCCTCCTGTGGGATGGAGTGCGGGTGTGGGTCGGCACGACGAACGACGGCCTGTGGTTCTTCGAAAATGGCCGGTGGGAAAGCTTCAATCGGGCAAACGGCACGCTGGGAGACGATCAGATCGTGGCTCTCTGGCGGCTGAACGGGAAATCCTATCTCTATTCCTGGGTTCTCGGAATCATCTCGCTCGAAGGCGGCCGGCCCACTCCCCTCCTCACCCCGGACCAGGCCGCCGAACTCGTTTCCGCGGCCGGAAGCGGGAGCGGTCTGCTGTTGCTGAAGAAGGGCGGATGGCTCGTGCGCGTCGATGCCAGCGGAAAGACGGAGCCGGCTGGCCGCATTCCCGAAGACTTTTTCAGGGAGGCACGGTTCGTTCAGACGCTTGGAGACCGGCCTCTCGTCGTGACGGATCGCGGCGTCCTCGAACAGGATCAATCCGGGCGATGGGCCGTCACGTTTTACCCTGGAGAAACACGGCCGGATCTCAGGGCGACCGCATCCGTGACAGGCGAAGGACGCTTGTATATCGGGCTGTCGAACGGTTCCATCTTTGCCTATGCCGACCGCGCCGCCTCGAAAATCGCTTCCATCGCCGGGCGGGTGCGAACGCTATCCTGGGATCAGACCCTCTGGATAAGTGGTGAAAACATGATCTATCAGCTCCCATCATCGGGAGGAACCCCTGTTGTCGTGGGTGGCCCGTTCCCGGCCGGCATTCTCAGTATGCAGCCCGTCGTTTCGCGTGCGGCGGCCCTCGTCGTGACGATGGACGGCGTCCGTACGGTCGGTTTGCCGCGCTGAATCGGCTTTTTCTCCTCAAGAATACGTGCCTTGCGGTCGATAGAAGTGTTTGGGGTATCTCTGACTGAATGGCGAATGCATCGTGAAAACGTATGAGTGACGAATATCTGCCCGTTTTTGCCGAAGAGATCTTCATCGTGAACCTGTACGGAAGCGATGAGGAAATAGCCGAATTCAACCAGTTGATGCAGAATCCCGGCCTCGAACGCAATGTCATCTCGATGGCGCTGATCATCGAGGAGATCAAACGGCGCAACTTCCTCAAAATCAACTGGCACTGCTGCTGGCGGTGCAAGTATTTCCCGACCTGCAAGATCAACTGGTATCGGGGCGAGCGGTGCATGGACCGCCGGAACTGCTGCACCTACTGCCAGAACTTCTGGGAATGCCACAAGCGGTTTCTCGCGGAAAACCCCGCCGATGGAGGCGATCAGTCTCTGTGATGCGCAACCGTTCGATTGCTTCCCTTCTGCTTGCGCTTCTGGGCGTTGTCTCGACCGCTTCGGCCGATCTGACGCTCCAGGGCCCCTCGGGATACATCCAGGCGCCGTCAGGGACGACGATCAGACAGGGCGGAGTCGAACTCGCCGCGCACACGCGTCTGTACCAGGTTCCCGGCACGAAGACGGAGCGTTCGCTGACGAACCTGGCGTTCGGCTTTTCCCCGTTGCGCGACTTCGAACTCGGCGTTCAGAAGGCGATGGATTCGCGCCGGGGCGTCGATGACATCGATCCGGATGCGACGATCAACCTGAAATTCCGGCTTCCGGCCTTCGGAACCGGCGAATTTGCCGAGACGGCCGTGGGCATGGTGCTCGACACGAATTCGAACAATTACCACACGATGTTTCTGACCTTCGGCGGCTTCGGTGTCGGCTGGAACTTCGGGGGCAACCCCGGCTCGGGCATTGCCAATTACGGCTCGTATGACCGCGGCCGTCGCGAACCGAAAGCCCTGTGTCTTCTCGCCGGAGCTGAGTATCCGCCGACGAAGCCGGGGGAACGTGGGTATCGCGGTCGTTTTCTCGCCGACTACAACGGCGACGTTTTTTCGATCGGCTGGCGGTACAAGTCGCACCGCGGCTTCTGGGCCGACCTGGGTGCCCAGACCAAGAGTTCCTACACCGATTTCTACGACTGGAAACCCATCATTTTCGGCCTCGGCGCCATCTTCTGACGTTTTCGCCTTTCCCTCCGAAACGTCGGAAAATACTTTCACCCCATAGCCCCAGAGGCACAGAGATTTCTCGGAAAAGGTTTTTTCAGAAATTCTCTGCGTCTCCGCGTCTCTGCCATGAAATATTCAAACTAGGTGTGGAGACGATCGATCGGGCGTCGATGGGCGGTTCTGTGGGCGTGGGGGCATGGTATACTTCAGGCACCTGAGAATCGGGAGGGTTCGTGATGAGGCTTGTGACAGCGAATGAGATGCGTGAGATCGACCGCCATGCGATCGAGAAAATTGGCATTCCCAGCCTTGTTCTCATGGAAAACGCAGGGCTGAAGATCCTGTTCACCCTCGAAAAGAACCTTTCGGGACTCAGAGGAAAACGATTCACTATCGTCTGTGGTCGTGGGAACAACGGCGGCGACGGTCTCGTCGTGGCGCGACATCTGCTGAATGCCGGCGTGTCCGTCGAAGTGTTCCTGACCTCGCGAATGGACGAACTGTCTCCGGATGCCACGAAGAATCTCACCATCTTCATGGCTTCCGGCGGCCAGCCTGTGGTCATGACCGACACCGAGGATCTCGACAGGCTGCGTGTCACGCTCAACTTCTCGGATGTGGTCATCGACGCCATCTTCGGAACCGGGTTCACCGGAAACATCAACGGCTACCTGCGCGAAGTCGTGCGAACCATCAATCAGAGCCATGTCTGGTGCGTTGCGATCGACGTTCCGTCAGGGCTCGACGCGACCACCGGCCGTGTATCCGACCCTGTGATCCGCGCCGGCAGCACGATCACGCTCGGGTCACCGAAGCTCGGCATGTTCATGTATCCGGGCCGGGACATCGTCGGAGAGGTCTGGGTGGCCGACATCGGATTGCCGCAGATCTCGTTCGAAACAGTTTCCGCATCTCATCTTCTCATCACCCACGATCTCGCATCCGCTCTCCTGCCTGCCAGACGGGAATCCGCCCACAAGAACGCGTTCGGGCATCTTCTGGTTCTCGGCGGCTCCGACGCCTACCAGGGAGCAGGCGTTCTCGCGGCCCAGAGCGGTTTGAGATCCGGAGTCGGCCTGGTCACCCTCGGGTTGCCCGCCGGTATCGCGCGCCAGGTGACATGCCCCGTTCCGCCCGAACTCATTGTGCGGCCCTTCGGAGACAGGGACGGCGGCTTCGACCTCGAGGCGGAAGAGGTCCGCGGATTTGTCGGGAGATATGCGGCTGTGGTTGCCGGCCCGGGCTGGGGACGCTCCGAGTCGGCGAAGGCTTCGATGAAGGCCCTGATCGATGCGTGGGCGGGCGGCATCGTCCTCGACGCGGACGCGTTGCCCGAGCCCGCCGACCTCGCGCGGCTGAAACAGCATGGGCCTGACATGGTGCTGACGCCCCACGTCGGTGAAATGGCGCGTATGACGGGACGGACGGTCGCCGCCATCCAGGATGACATG
Source organism: bacterium ADurb.Bin374 (assembly GCA_002068715.1). The sequence goes on along the minus strand of MWAR01000189.1, from coordinate 7,740 downwards.
ATCGGTGTCGCGCGCGAGTTCGCAGGGCTGATGTCGTGCGTCCTCGTCCTCAAATCGGCGACGACCGTCGTTGCGGCCCCGGATGGCCGGGTCTTCATCTGCAGCAGGCCGAACTCCGGACTTGCCCGCGGAGGGGCCGGAGACGTGCTGTCAGGGCTGATCGGCGGATTGATGGCCCAGGGGCTTTCAGCGCTTCATGCCGCGATCGTCGGCGTGTATCTGCATTCGGACGCCGCCGACGTCGCCCGGGGCGAGTTCGGGGCTGATGCCATGAGCGTCAGCGATGTCGTCGCGGCGCTTTCAAAGAGTTTCAAACGCCTTCGTGGTGAGGAAAAACACGGCGATTCCTGAAGAAAACGTGCATTGTGCACGATTTCCCGCCGAAGCGCAGGAGCGATTCGGGGAAGTCCTGCCCCGCTTTTTGCAGAGCGTGTGCCTTGTGGACGTCCGGAAAACCCACTGGAAAAAATGAGCCGTTCGGTGCATACTTGTTCCATCCATGAATACCTTCCTCTCGAGAATCCGGACCTGTCGGCAGACGTCCGGGATTGCCGGATGATCACCGTCACATTCCTGGGCTCCGGCAGTCAGGGAAACGCCGCCGTGATCGGGTTCGGGCAGCGTCGATTTCTGCTGGATGCCGGGCTGAGCTGCAGACGGATCGTCCAGGGGCTCGAGGCACTCGGCATAACCCTCGACGACCTGAACGGCCTGTTCATCACCCACGACCACGAGGACCACGTGAAAGGGCTTCGCGTTCTTCTCGGAAAACGTGAAGAACTGCCCATTTTTGCAACACGCGGGACCCTGGCGGCGATCGAGCGCAAGGGGCTCGAGGTGAAGCATGCCGTCCGGCTTCCGACGGACAGGGAGTTCGAGTTTGCTGGCCTGCGCGTATGGACGTTCCCGGTTCCTCACGATGCCGTCGAACCCGTTGGGTTCAGGTTCGAGGCCGGAGGGCTCTCCCTGGCCGCGGCGACCGATCTCGGCCACCTGACGCCCGTTGCGATGGGGCATCTGACCTGCTCCGACGTGCTCTGCCTCGAGAGCAACTACGACGAAGATATGCTTGCAACCTGCTCCTATCCCGACTGGCTGAAGCGGCGCATCAGGGGGCGGACCGGTCATCTGCCGAATGCGGGGGTGAGAGGTGTGCTGACGCGCCTTCAGAAGCCGCTGCGGCACCTCGTGCTTGTTCACGTCAGCCAGGAGGCGAACACGCCGCGGCTGGTGCGCGAAAATGTGGAGCCCTTTCTTTCCCTCCCGATGATGTCCGGGGCCGGCCTGACGATCGCAACCCAGGACGCGGCGACGGAGACGTGCGCATGCGCGGCGACACCCACTCGGCGGAAGACGGCGCGAAGCCCCGCCCCGGTGACACCGCCTTCCCAGAAGCGATTCGAGTTTTCCGACACGCTGGTTCTCGAGGGATGACGTGCGCGTAGAGATCCTGATGGTCGGCAAATACACGGACAAGCCGTATCGCGAGCTCGTCGATGAATACCTCGGAAGATGCCGGGGCAGGCTTGCGGTCAGCGTCGTCCATTGCCGTGACGAGGCCGAAATACGGCGCCGCATCGAGAACGCGGAACGGGTCGTGGCGCTGGACGAGCGCGGTAAGGTTCTCGATTCGATGAAGTTCGCCGGATGGATTTCCGGGATCCTGAGGTCCGGTCTGAACAAGCTGGTGATCTGCCTCGGGCCGTCGGCAGGCCTGGCCGCCGATATCAAGGCGGCGGCCCACGAGAAACTCGCTCTTTCTTCGTTTACGCTGAATCACCAGCTGGCCCTGCTTGTCCTGGCCGAACAGCTGTACCGCGGGTTGAGCATTCTCGCGGGCGAGCCGTATCACAAGGCATGATCCGCATCACACCGCAGCACAGGGCCGTCCTTTCCGATTTTATCAGGGATTATGCCGGAATTCTCCTCTCCAGGATTTCCCCACGAGGCCTGGATGAGAAAATCTGCCGGCACGCCCGGGAACTCGGCCTGGCAACGATGGACGAGTATCTGGACCTTTTGACCAGCCCGATCGGAAGCCATCTCAGAGATGACCTGATGTCCCGCATCACGATCGGAGAAAGCTTTTTTTTCCGGAATCCCGGCCAGTTCAGGTATCTCGCCAATACGTTTCTTCCGGCGCTGGTGGCTGAGAAGCAGCGACAGGGTGTCGACACCGTTCGCATCTGGAGTGCGGCGTGCGCGACCGGGGAAGAGGCCTACTCGCTCGCCTATATCGCGGACTGGATCCGGCGAAAAGCCGGGATGACGCAGATCGAGATCACGGCGACGGACATCAACAGGCGACTTCTCGACCAAGCGTGTGCAGGCGAATACGGTCCACGGTCGTTCCGACGGCAGACGTTCGAGATACGGGACGAGTTCGAATTTTCACTTCCGGCCGGCCTCGATGAAAACGCCGTGTTTCGCGTCGGAGAGGGCATCAGGAGACTGGTGAGCTTCCAGGTGCGGAATCTGAAAGATCTTGGCGGGTTGAAATGCCATGCCGGCTCGGATATCATCATGTGCCGGAATGTGCTGATCTACTTCGACGAAGAGTTCCGGCAGGTGCTGGTGCGAACGTTTCACGGGCTTTTGAACGCCGGCGGCATGTTGTTTCTCGGTGAGACCGAGAGTCTGCCGCCGATGCCCGGGGTGTTTGAATTGGTACATTGTGACGGGGCTTACGGTTACAGAAAAATCTTCGCAGGAGAGCAGGAGCGACGGCATGAGCGCTGACAGGAAAATCAAGGTGCTGATTGTCGACGATTCCGCATTCATGCGTACCGCCATCGAACGCATGATCAAGGAAGATCCCCAGATGGAGATCATCGGGTCAGCGTCGAATGGCCAGGAGGCGATCGAGAAAGTTCAGCGTCTGCGGCCGAACGTCGTGACGATGGATATCGAAATGCCGATCATGGATGGTCTTCATGCCCTCCGGGAAATCATGCGTGTCTGTCCCGTGCCGGTGCTGATGGTCAGTTCGATGACGCAAGAGGGTGCGAAGGTCACGTTCGACGCGCTCGATCTCGGGGCATTCGATTACGTGGGAAAGCCCGGTTCAGGTATAACGTCAAATATTCTTGTACTGAAGCAGAATCTCCTGGCGAAAATCAGGGCGGCGGCGGACAGCCTTCCACGCCAGCCACGCTTCACCGCCGTCGAGGTGCAGCCGAAACGCCCGGCGACCACGACCGAAAGCGATACGCGTATCGACTGGGTCGTCGTGATCGGCTCGTCGACCGGCGGGCCGCCGGCGCTTCAGCAGGTTCTGACGGGAATCTCATCGAATCTGCCCGCGCCCGTGGTCATTGCCCAGCACATGCCCGGGAGCTTCACGGGCGCATTCGCCCAGCGGCTGAACATGCTGTGCAACATCCGTGTCAAGGAAGCGGTCAATGGCGAAATACTGCAACGATCGGTTGCCTATATCTGCCCGGGCGATGCGCAGACGCGTTTCCGGCGCCACCCGGATGGTCGATACCAGTTCGTCATCACCCCGAACGAGTCGGAGAAGGAACGGTATGCGCCGTGCATCGATGTGACCTTCTTTTCGGCCGCCGAGAATTTCGGCAGGAAGGCGCTCGGCATCATTCTCACGGGAATGGGTGAAGACGGCGTTCGTGGGCTCAAGAACCTGAAACTGGTCGGCGGACTGACGATCGGCCAGGATCGCGCGACGTCGGTCGTCTACGGAATGCCGAGAGCGGCGCTCGAACAGGGCGCCGTGACGCGGGTTCTGGCCCTGTCCGACATGGCGAACGAGATCGAGCTGGCGCTGAAGCGCTGAAGAGCCGATGGAGCGCCTGATATGGTGACTGTCTTCCGCCCCGGAGATCTGTTCGAGCTGGCGGACCGGATCGAGAAACGAGGGCGTGAATTTTACCAGCGGATGAGCCGGGATGCGCTGACGCCACGTATCAGAGCATTGTTCGAGCGGCTGGCGCACGAAGAAGACAGGCACGAGGGCGAGTTTCGCCGGATCGTCGACGAGGCGCTCGCCATGCCCTTCGAGATCCCTGACGGCTATGCGTCACCCGAGATGATGGCATATCTCGATGCTCTGCACCGCGGGGGCGCGCTTCACATCACGGCGGGAGAGCACCGGCAGCCGCCCCTCAGCGAAGATCAGGCCCTGCTGCAGGCCATCGAATACGAGAAGGATGCCATCCTTCTGTTGCACGAGATCTACGACCTGTTTCCTCCCTCCATGCCTGCGCGAGCGGCCGTCGCCGATCTGATCAGGGCCGAGAAAAGCCATCTGGCGCGCATCTGCGGTCTGCTCGGCGGGGCGGCGGCATGAGCCAGGACAGGCGTTCGCTGCAGCGGTTCGTTTTCCGGCTGTCTCACGGCGGGGAGTGGCTGTTCGGCATCGGGCTGCTTCTGCTCGACGCATTCCTCCTGAACGCGATATTCCGCGGGGTCTTCAAATACTGGCTGCATGAGATCGCGGGACGAATGCTCTATATCAATGCATATTTCGATGTGCGATGGTATCTGTTCGCGCTGTTCGCCGGTTTCGGTCTCATGTTCGACGTCTTCCGCATCAGGGCGCTGACGGCGGCTTCAGACATCTTTTCACACGTCGGCGCGACCCTGCTCTCGACGTTCGTGGCGTTCAATCTCCTGATCTCCCTGTACCGCCCCATGGCGACACTCGCGTATACGTTCCCGCGACCGATCATCCTCCTATCGACGATCATCGGGATTCTCGTCCTCTTCTTCGCGCGTATCTTCCTTCTGCGCTGGTTCAAACCGTATCCTCTCCTGAAGCGGGTCGTCATCATCGGAGACGAAAACGAGGGAAAACGGATCATCCGGCACTTCCATCGCCGCGGCGGGGTGCGCTACCGCCTCCTGGCGATCTTCAAGCCCGCCGAGGTGCGGGAACTGGCGTCCGAAGTCATTTTCCGGCACGCACACGAGGTTCTCGTGACGGACCCGCATATCCGGCTCGACGCCTTCTGGGCCGAGATCTTTTATCATCGAAAGGTCGAACCTCACCAGTTCCTCGTCCGGATCGCCTGCGACCCGACGACGGCAGCTGGCATGAGTGGTCTGTTGAGCCTGGAGGATCTGCCGCTGATAACCGTGTCGGCCCTTCCGCTCACCGGTGTTCAGCGTCTGGTGAAGCGGACATTCGATATCTGTTTCAGCATCTTCGCCATCGTCGTCTCTTCGCCGCTCATGCTGCTGACGGCTGTCCTGATGCGGATCGACTCGCCTGGTCCCGTATTCTACAGGCAGAAACGGGTGGGGCGATACGGCAGGGAATACGATGTCATCAAGTTCCGGTCGATGCGGACCGGCGCCGAAGCGGGAACGGGGCCCCAGATCTCGACCGAAAACGATCCTCGCGTGACACGGCTCGGCCGCTTCATCCGGCGCGTTGGACTCGACGAACTGCCCCAGTTTTTCCTGGTGCTCACCGGCGACATGTCGGTCGTGGGGCCGCGCCCCGAACGGCCTTTCTTCGTCAACCAGCACCTGGAGTTCCAGGGCCGACGGCTGTCGGTGCGACCCGGCGTCACGGGCCTGGCGGCGGTCAACTCACGTTACTATCTGCGCCTGACCGATAAGGTGGGATACGATTATTATTATCTCGACAAGTATGGAATCATTCTCGACGTCAAGATCGTGTTTCAGACCATCTGGGTGCTCCTCTTCGTACCCGGACAGTCGAAAGCCCTCGAGGATAAACATCATGACATGGACAGAATGTCGACACCCCCGGATGACCTTTGAATCACGGGACTGCTCATCATGAGACTGGAGAAAGGGACATGACGAATAAAATAACTGCAGATATGCTTATTGGCGACATCCTCCGGCAGAAGCCGGAAGCCGGAAACATCCTCATGCGGTTCGGCATGCACTGCCTCGGCTGCTCGATCGCGGCGGGCGAAAGCCTCGCCCAGGCTGCTGAGGCCCACGGCATCGAGATCGACAAGCTGATCGAAGCGCTGAACGCGTAGGGCCCTGAAGCATTCCGCCCCTGCCTTGATTGGCTTCCGGGCGAGCGCATGAGTTTCCGATCGTGCTCGGCAAGAACGAACGTGAATCACGGAAAACACGATGCGCACAGATGTTTCACAGAGATCCTTTCATTCCTCCGTGGAATCTCTGTGCCATTTGTGAATTCTGTGATTCAGCGGTTGTGAAAACCGATGTGCTTGCCCCGGACCGGCTTTTGGCGCTTTGATCCGGCCGGTGTTTCTGTGTTATAATCACGTTTTACCCTCACAGAGGGTATACATGTCATCGTCGGCGCGGAGGCAGACATGGATCTCGACCAGATCCGTTCCCCGGAAGACCTGAAAGGGTTGTCACATGCTCAGTTGCATCGGCTGAGTGCCCAGATCCGGGAACGGATCATCCAGGTCGTTGCCCGCAACGGCGGCCACCTGGCCAGCAATCTCGGCATCGTAGAGCTCACCCTGGCTCTCCACCGGGTATTCCATTCGCCCCAGGATAAAATCATCTTCGACGTCGGCCACCAGACATACATCCACAAGATGCTGACCGGCCGTCTGCAGCAGTTCCCGACCTTGCGCACGCTTGGCGGCTTGAGCGGCTTTCCGAAGATCACCGAAAGCGAGCACGACGCGTTCGACACCGGGCACAGCTCGACGTCGATCTCGGCCGCGCTGGGAATGGCCGTTGCCCGCGACCAGAATGCGCAGCGCCACAAGATCGTCGCCGTTATCGGCGACGGAGCGATGACCGGGGGAATGGCGTTCGAGGCGCTCAACCATGCAGGACATCTGCATCCCGACATGGTCGTCGTTCTCAACGACAATGCGATGTCGATTTCGCCGAACGTCGGCGCGCTGTCGCGATATTTGCACTCCCTCCGGATGGAGCCGTATTTCACCACGCCGAAAGATTATATGGCCCATGTCGTGAAGCAGATTCCGGGCATCGGCTCTCGCATTTTCAGCATGCTGTCGAGGATCGAGGGCAGTCTCAAGTATCTGCTCACCCCGGGAATGCTCTTCGAGGAGTTCGGGTTCAAATACATGGGCCCGATCGACGGCTACGATTTCGAGCTTCTCGAGCGGACGCTCACGTTCGCTCGTGACCGCCGCGGCCCCGTTCTCGTCCACGTGCTCACCGAAAAGGGGCGTGGTTACAAGCCCGCGATAGACCAGGCGCCGTTGTTCCACGGGGTCGGGCCGTTCGAGATCTCGACCGGCGAAGTGAAGAAGGTGAAATCCCCCGCGTCCTACACGGGCGTGTTCGGCCAGACCGCCATCGAGATGGCCTGCGAAGACGAGCGGGTGGTCACCATCACCGCTGCAATGAAGGAGGGAACGGGGCTCGCCGGCTTCGCGCACGACTTCCCCGACCGCTTCTTCGACGTGGGCATCGCCGAAGAGCATGCCGTGACCTTCGCGGCGGGTCTTGCCCGGGGAGGGCGTCGGCCGATCTTCGCGGTTTACTCGACGTTCCTGCAGCGTGCCGTCGATCAGGTCATCCACGACGTCGCCCTGATGAATCTGCCGGTCATGTTCTGCCTCGACCGCGCGGGCCTGGTCGGTGAAGACGGCCCGACGCACCACGGGGTCTTCGACATTGCCCTTCTGCGACCCATTCCGAACATGGTTGTCATGGCGCCCAAGGACGAAATCGAGCTTGCCGCGATGCTGCGGTTTGCCGTGACCATCGAAGGTCCGACGAGCATCCGGTATCCGCGCGGATCCGGGGTCGGTGAAAAAGCGGATACTCCGCAGGAAC